>JAZQOM010000032.1:0-6625 GCA_045627885.1 Eubacteriales bacterium | reverse complement strand
TTCTGGAAGTTGTTGGCGGCGTAGAAATCGATACTCAGATGCATGCGCTGGACAAGAATAAAAAGCCGATTGCAGGTCTTTATGCAGTAGGCGATACCACTGGCGGTATGTACGGACATGAGTATGTTACATCCATTCTTGGAAACAGCCACGGCAGAGCTCTTACTTGGGGCTATCTGGCAGCAGAAACCATCGCCGCAGACAAGAACGGAAATAAATAAGAATTGCTAGATGAAAATTCGCGCGGAAGAGGTTTTTTGACGTGTAGTTTTCTAATGTGACAAAGTGTTAAAGACGTATTGACAAAAAATCAAAACCTATGGACTTTTTCCATAGGTTTTTGATATAATCAGCCAATATTATTTTTGGGAAAACCCAGATTTGTAACAGGAGGAAAAATTATGAAGAATATCAAGAAAATTTTAGCATTGGTATTAGTAGCAGTATTCGCAATTGGAATGCTCGCAGCATGCGGTGGCGCTGACAATGGCGGTGGCGATGCTCCAGCACCAGCAGGCTCAGGCTCTGGTTCCGCACCAGCAGGCCCTAAACACTTTGTAGTTGCAACCGATAAAGGTTTCAGCCCATTCGAATTTGAAGATGCAAATGGAAACATCGTAGGTATCGATATGGACATTCTTGCAGCAGTTGCAGAAGATCAGGGCTTCACATTTGACCTTCAGTACATTGGATGGGACGCAGCTATTGCAGCATGCCAGGCTGGACAGGCTGACGGCATGATCGCAGGCGCATCTATCACAGATGAAAGAAAAGCAAACGGATGGATTTTCTCCGACGGATACTACAACGCTACACAGGGTATGGCTGTAGCAGCTGATTCTGACATCAAAGGATTCGAAGATTTAGCAGGAAAGAACGTTGTTGTTAAGAACGGAACCATGAGTGATCAGTACGCAACCGCTCTTGCAGAGCAGTACGGATTTGAAGTAACCAGAGTTGCAACTTCTCCTGATATGTACCAGTCCGTAATGGGTGGACAGGCAGCAGCTTGCTTCGATGATACTCCTATTCTGAAATACTCCATCAAAGCTGGCGACTTAACAATGAAGTTTGTTGATGGAACAGAAAATGATCCTGCAGCTTACGGATTTGCAATCTTCAACGCTGACAATCAGGAACTGGTTGACCTCTTCAACGCTGGTCTTGCTAACATCAAAGCAAACGGCAAATATGACGAGATCATCGCAAAATACCTCGGCTAATCATTCAATCATAAATAAAAAACTATAGCTTTTTCATAAGGGCATTAGGGATTCCTCTGATGCCCTTATCTAAAGTAAAGGAGAGATTTTAATGGCACAGATCATTTCGGTGTACGGAATGCTTTTGCTGAAAGCGTTAGGAAAAACCTTACTTCTGGCGCTTTTAGGTCTGGCTTTCGGATGCGTTCTGGGAATTGTTTTCGGAATGCTGAGCGTAGTCAAAAACAAAGCATGTAACATCATATCTACCATATATGTCAATATAATCCGGGGCGTCCCGATGCTTGTATTGGCTATGTTCGTTTATTTCGGCGTTCCTTACGCATTGAATAATTTCTTCCATGCGGGCATGACTCTGACAGGCCTTCAGGCGGGCACCATCTGTCTGGCCTTAAACTGTGGCGCTTATATGTCAGAAATTATTCGTGCAGGTATCCAGTCCATTGATGTTGGACAGATGGAAGCTGCAAGAAGTTTGGGCCTTACTTACTGGAGAGGCATGTTCCGGGTTGTTCTTCCACAGGCAATCCGTAATATGATTCCTAGTATCGTAAACCAGTTCATCATTACCTTAAAGGATACATCCATTCTTTCCGTTATCGGTATGGCGGAGCTTGTCAACAAGGCAAAGCAGTATGTGGGCTCTACATATCAGTTCTTTGCGACATATATCCTTGTTGCGGCATATTATCTTGTGATAATTTCGGTACTTATGATTGTTTCTAAACTTGTGGAGAAGAAATTAAAATATGGCAGACAATAATTCCGAAAATAAAATAACCGTCCGCGGTCTTCGCAAGAGCTTCGGCAGTCACGAAGTCCTGAAGGGCATAAGCTTTGAGGTTTCCGAAGGCGATGTGGTATGTCTTATCGGCCCGTCGGGTTCCGGAAAATCCACCGCTCTGCGCTGTCTCAACGGGCTTGAAAAGCCGACGGACGGCACAGTCGTCATCGACGGCGTCGATATCACCCAAAAAAATGTAAACCTCAACAAAGTCAGAGAGAATATAGGTATGGTGTTCCAGCAGTTCAATCTGTTTGAGCACAAGACTGTCAAAAACAACATTATGTTCGCTTTGGTTGAGCTGAAAAAATGCACTAAGGAAGAAGCCGAAGTTGTAGCGATGAAAATGCTTGAAAGAGTCGGTCTTACCGAAAAAGCAAATGCCTATCCGCGTCAGCTTTCGGGCGGTCAGAAGCAGCGTGTCGCAATAGCGCGCTCGCTTGCGATGAAGCCGGATATAATGCTGTTTGACGAGCCTACATCAGCGCTCGACCCCGAGATGGTCGGAGAGGTTCTTTCGGTAATGAAGGAGCTTGCCGCAGAGGGAATGACGATGGTGGTCGTCACTCACGAAATGGGCTTTGCAAGAGAGGTTGCCGACAGAGTTCTGTTTATGTCGGACGGAATAATCGAGGAAGAAGGCACTCCGAAGGATATTTTTGAAAATCCGAAATCGGAGCGGACAAAGAATTTTCTGAGTTGTGTTCTGTAATTGAATAAAAAATGAGGCAGATTGTAAATCTGCCTCATTTTTATCTTGAGTACATTTTGTTCATCTTTTTATACTTTGCGCGGTCGATTGAAAGTAGCTGTTCCTTTGTCACTCTGTACGCCCAGTTTCCGTCGGCTCTGCCGGGTGTATTAAGCCTTGTGTCCGAGCCATAGCCGAGTATATCCTGAATCGGGAATATCACTGTTCCGGCGGCGCTTGCAAGCATTGTTCTGATTATCGTTTCATAGCTTCTGTCAAAGTTATCGCCCGTAAATCCGACATAATCGAGCAGATATTTTCTCGTCGCATCATCTATCTCCCACATAAATCCGAGCAGCGTATTGTTGTCATGCGTTCCCGTATATGCGACAAGATTGTTTTTGTAATTGTGCGGAAGGTGCGGGTTTGAGCTTATTCCGTCAAAGCCGAACTGAAATACCGCCATTCCCGGATATTTGCTCTCGGAAAGAAGCTCTGTCACCGCGTCGTCGATGATGCCGAGATTTTCCGCGATGACAAGCTTTCCGTTTGCAACAGAATCTATCGCCTTTATCATATCGGTACGCGGCCCTTTTACCCACTTGCCTTCCTTTGCGCTCTTTGCCGCAGCCGGAATGCTCCAATAGTCGGAAAGCGCGCGGAAATGGTCGATGCGAACTCCGTCGAACATGGAAAACATATAGCTCATTCTCGCTTTCCACCACGAATATCCGTCGAACTTCATAGAGTCCCAATTATACAGCGGATTGCCCCAGAGCTGTCCTTCGGCGCTGAAATAGTCGGGCGGAACTCCCGCAACGGACGACGGTGCGTTCTTTTCATCAAGCAAAAACTGCCTTGTGTCACTCCAGACATCACTGCTGTCGTGCGCGACATAAAACGGCAGGTCACCTATAATCTTTATGTTTTTGCCGTGGGCGTATTCCTTGACCGCGTTCCACTGTCTGTGAAATTCGTACTGCACGAACTGCCACGAAAACAAACAGCTTTCGTCGGGAGCATTTACAGTCCACTCCGTCCACGGCTTTCCGCCGTTTGCGTCCTTAAGCGCAAGGAATTCACAACACTTTTCGATGCGCGGATTTTTCGCGATGAATTCCGATACCTTTGCTTTATCGGAAAAGCGCGATGCGGCTCTTGCAAAAAGCTCCATACGCTCTTTTTTGAGCCTGTCGAACTCGCAGGTATACGGAGTGCTCTGCTTTGCCGACAAAAGCTCTTCTTTTGTCAAAAGTCCTTGCTCAAAAAGAAGCTCAAGGTCGATGAAATTCGGGTTGCCGCCGAATGACGAATATGACATATACGGCGAATTATGACTGTCCGGCACGCAGAACGGGAGCACCTGCCAATATGTAAATCCCGTTTCTTCAAGAAAATCTATAAATTCGTATGCGGCTTTGCCGAAGCTTCCGCAGCCGTAGTCACCGTAAAGCGATGAAATGTGCATAAGTATTCCGCTTGAGCGTTCCATTTTGTGCTTCCTTTCAAAAAGTGTACAATCGATTTTACGACAACAGAACATATTTGTCAATGCCGCAAAACTGCAAGCGGGGCAGATATTAAAAATTCACAGTAAATTGTATAAAAAATCGTATTTATATGTAAAAAACGACTAAAAAAATCTTGAAAAAGTATGGATTTTCCAAAAAAATAGGTGTATAATAAATTCGAGGAAATATACATACCTCATTGGGAGGATATTTTGAATAAAAAACTATTTGACGATATGGAAAAATTCTACCACGGCGACTGCGACAACGCCTATACTTTTATGGGTTGCCACAAGGAACGCCGCGGCAATAAAAACGGATATGTTTTCCGTGTGTGGGCGCCGAATGCGCGCTCTGTCTCGGTGGTCGGAGATTTCAATTTCTGGAATACCGAAGACTTATATATGCAGAAAAATATGCACGGCGTATGGGAGGCTTTCTCCGAATATGCAAAAGAGGGTTGTGCATATAAATATTACATAGAAAAAAAGAACGGCGGCTTCGTCTATAAAAGCGACCCCTATGCAACCCGATGCGCTTGTCTTCCCGACACATCGTCGCTGATATACGATATAAGCGGCTACAAATGGCACGATGCCGCGTACAAAAAAGAAAAGGCAAAGCGCAACATAATCGAGAGTCCCGTGAATATATACGAGCTCCATCTCGGCTCTTGGAAAATGCACGAGGACGGAAGGCTCTACGGTTACGGTGAAACCGCGGATGAGCTTATTCCCTATCTGAAAAAGATGGGATATACTCATGTAGAGCTTATGCCCGTGACGGAATACCCGTTCTATCCGTCGTGGGGATATCAGGTGACGGGCTATTTCGCCCCGAGCTTCCGCTACGGCGAGCCGAAGTATTTTATGGATTTTGTGGACAGGTGTCATCAGGCGGGAATCGGAGTTATTCTCGATTGGGTGCCTGCACATTTCCCGAAGGACGAAAGCGGGCTTTATGAGTTTGACGGCTCATACTGCTATGAGCTTTCCGACCCGATGATGAACGAGCATCCCGACTGGAATACGAGAATCTTCGACTACGCAAGATACGAGGTGCGTTCGTTCCTTATATCGAGTGCGGTGTTCTTCATACGAGAATATCACATCGACGGAATAAGAGTTGACGCCGTTGCTTCGATGCTGTATCTCGACTACGGCAGAAAGCAGTACAAGCCGAACAAGTACGGCGGAAAAGAAAATATCGACGCGATAGATTTTTTGAGAGCACTGAATTCTCACGCTTTTGCGGCAAATCCGTCCGTTATGATGATAGCAGAGGAATCTACGGCGTTCCCGATGGTTACAAAGCCGCCGTATGAGGGCGGTCTCGGCTTCAATTTTAAGTGGAATATGGGCTGGATGAACGATATGCTCGGATATATGTCGGCTGACCCGCTTTTCAGAAAAGGTCGGCATAACGACCTGACATTCTCGCTTACATACGCTTTCTCGGAGAATTTTATTCTGCCGCTCTCGCACGACGAGGTCGTACACGGAAAATGCTCCATGATAGGCAAGATGCCCGGCGGATATGATGAAAAATTCGATAATTTGAGAGTGTTCTACGCATATATGACGGCACATCCGGGCAAAAAGCTTACATTTATGGGCAACGAATTCGGGCAGTTTATCGAATGGGATTTTACAAAGCAGCTCGATTGGTTCTTGCTCGACTATGACAGTCACAAGCGTCTGCACGGATTTGTGAAAGAGCTGAATGCGTTATATCTTTCGACTCCCGCGATGTGGGAAAAGGATTCCGGCTGGGACGGCTTTGCGTGGATAAGCGCCGATGACAAAGACCAGAGCGTTGTGGCGTTCAGGCGCATTGACAAAGCCGGAAAAGAAACGGTATGCGTGTTCAATTTCTGCCCCGTGGACAGAAAAAAATATCGCCTCGGGCTTCCCGAAAAGGCTGTGTATGCGCCGGTGTTCCGCTCGGATGCGAAGAAATATTCCGGACGCGATGCAATCGCCTTGCGCAAGGTTAAGGCGCAGAATGTGCCGATGCACGGATACGAGTTTTCGGGAGAGTTTACGATTCCCGCAATGTCCGCGGTTTATTGGGAAAAGGTTGAGGATTTGCCTGAAATCAGCAGATAAATCGGCAAGCCGCAAGTTGCTAAAGAAAATGAGTCGGCAAGCCGCATGAATTTTGCCGAACGCGGCAAATGAATTTTGCGCTAAAGTGCACATTGCGGTATGTTTTTGCGCCGCAAAAACGGTTTTATGGTATAGGCGTGTTTTTCGGCGTGAGTGTCCCTCTTACGGGAGATAAAGCCGCATTAGAACGCCGCAGAGCGCGAAAGAACGCCCACACAAGCGAGAGGCTTACTGTCTGTAAGTCCGAGCGCAGGGCGGGCGTGATGACAAAGCTATGCGGATGTTATCATGCGGCGTGCCCTCGGGTG
>JAZQOM010000031.1:0-28536 GCA_045627885.1 Eubacteriales bacterium | reverse complement strand
AAAGTATTACACATCCAACTTTACCCCGCTTTTCGAGGAAGTGTTCAAGGCATTACCGATACTTGTTTATGCCTTTATGTTCAAGCCGAACAAACGCACCCTGCTCGAATGTTCCATTCTTGTCGGTGTCGGCTTTGCGGTGCTTGAAAACGCCTTTATCCTCGGCGGTGCGGCATCTACGGTTTCGGTGGTAAACGCTCTCATCAGAGGCTTTGGCGCCGGAATGATGCACGGTGTTTGCACCCTCGCGGTCGGCTACGGTATGACCTTTGTGCATACAAGACGCAAGCTGTTTTACACGGGAACGACCGCACTTCTTGCGGTGGCGATGATTTATCACTCGGTATATAACACCCTCGTCCAGTCCTCACATCAGCTTGTCGGCTTCCTGCTTCCCGTCATCACATTTATTCCCGTGCTTGTCCTGCTGGGTAAGACGGAGGAAAAGAAGCCGAAGAATAATTCATAAAAAATCGGTACCTTTCGGTCGCTCTATACAACAAAAAGTCTCTTATGTCATACGACAAAAGGGACTTTTTTGAATGATGTTTGCCCTAACGGGCAAACGAAGAAACAGTAATGAGAAAACCTACAAAAAGCGAGCGACCTCATTCATTTACACACTTGAAAACCTGCAAAAAATATGCTACACTGTTATATCGAGATATAAGCAGGCAAAGACATAAAAAAGAGTATCGGTCAGAGAATGAAATTTGGCGACATTTACAATCACTACTCAAATTATATTTGATAATCTTACCGTTACGGTTTAAGTATAAAGGAGACTTTGCTATGAAAAAAACACTTTTAATCGTCCTGTCCCTGTGCCTGATGGTTGGTCTGATGAACGGCTGCGCTTCCCGAAAGAGCAACGACGGGAAAACCTTTACCGTTATCTACCTGACACCTTCGACTTCATCCGCTTTCTGGAGCCAGGTCGAAACTGGTATATTGCAGGCAAAAAAAGACATGGAAGCCGAGCTTGGCATCACCATCAACTATTCTGTGATTGGCCCTGCCGAAGAACAGCAGACCGAGGATTACATCAAAGCCTTTGAGAATGCAATCGCTCAGGCTCCGGATGCCATTCTGACCGCCACCCTCGCTATCGAACCAACCGTTCCGAAAGCCAAGGAAGCTATCGAAGCCGGTATCGTTCTCAACTTTGTCAACTGTGGTCTCGGCGTAGGCGATGACGGCGCTTATCAGGAATATTACAATGAGTTTTATTATTGCTCCAACGATACCATCGGCGAGCTTGCCGGCGAAGCCTTCCTTTCCGCTATGAAAGCCAAGGGTATGAGCATTGAGAAGGGTACCGTCGGAATCAATATGAATGTTGAAAATGCCGCTTTGAATCACCGTATCGATGCTTTCCGCAACTATCTTTCCGAAAACGCTCCCAAGCTTGTCCAAACCGACACCTATTACAATCAGAATGTGGTTGAGAATTCCCAGAAGAATGCCGAGAACATTATTGCCTCATTCGGCTCGGAGCTTATCGGTATGTATTCCGGCAACAACATCACCTGCGACGGTGTCTGCAACGCCGTTCGCGCCGCCGGACTTAAGGATAAATTTGTTTCCGTCGGTGTTGACTCCGACGATATAGAAATTCAGGCTCTGCGCGACGGATATCTCTCCGCGGTCATCGTGCAAAATGCGTTCGACCAGGGCTATAAGAGCATGAAGAATGCAATTCTCACGCTGAAGAACGGCAAAAATCCCGAAACCGACAAGCAGCTCAACTGTCCGCCGGTTATCGTAACTCTTGACAACATCGATTCAGAAGAAATCAAATTCATCATGAACCCGACTCTGAAATAAGTTTACAGTACATTATCCGAAGGTCAAAATACACCGATAAAAAGAAGGTGAGTCCGTGCAGGAACCGCTCCTTAAAATAGAACATATAAGCAAGTTTTATCCCGGCGTGGCGGCGCTCGATGATGTCAGCATGGAAATCCGCCCGGGAGAGGTTCGCGCTCTTGTCGGAGAAAATGGCGCGGGAAAATCCACTCTCATCAAATGCGTGATGGGCGTTGAAAAGCCCGATTGCGGCACTATCCGAATGAATTATAACGGTCGTTGGGTTGTCAACAACAATGCGCTTGAAGCACAGAATCACGGCATTTTCGCCAATTATCAGAATGTGACCATCGCGCCCGATTTGAGCGTTGCCGAAAACTACTTTTTGGGCAGTCAGCCCAAATTGGGGCCTTTTGTGGACTGGGGAAAAATGACACGGATGGCAGAAGAGGTTATCAACAGGTTTGATATGCACATCGACCCCGGCAAAAAAATACGGGAATTACCCGTTGCTATGCAGGCGATGGTGACTATCAGTAAAATTTCCGTCAACGACGATATCCGTCTGGTAATCTTCGACGAACCGACAGCGCTGCTCGAGAATGACAAGGTAGAGGTTCTCTTCCGCTTCATTCGCCGGCT
This sequence comes from Eubacteriales bacterium, assembly GCA_045627885.1. GTDB lineage: Bacteria > Bacillota > Clostridia > Oscillospirales > CAG-272 > CALCTE01. The sequence goes on along the minus strand of JAZQOM010000031.1, from coordinate 26,085 downwards.
TAAGGAAGACGGAGTCAGCATTATCTACATTTCGCACCGTTTAGAGGAAATTATGAATATCTGTGATACCGTGACTGTCTTAAAGGACGGCAGGTATGTAGATACCAAGAATGTGGCTGATGTGACCAAGGACAGCCTCATCTCGCTTATGTGCGGACGGAAAATGAGCGATATTTACAATATCGAGCATTTCGAGCCGGGCAAAGAGCTGTTGCGAGTCGAGAATTTTTCCGATACCGCGAATTTTCACGATATCGGCTTTTCCCTGCATAAAGGCGAAATATTAGGTCTGTTTGGGTTGGTCGGCGCCGGGCGTTCGGAGCTTATGATGGCATTAAACGGTGTAAGCAAGCGCCTTTCCGGCGAGGTCTATCTGAACGGTAGGAAAGTCAACATCAAAAATCCGACCGAAGCGCTGAAGCACGGAATCGGATTTTTAACGGAAAATCGCTTTGATTCCGGCATCGCACTCGGGCTTTCCGTCAAAAAAAATATCAGCATGAGTTCTCTTGACCTGATTAGCAGGATGGGATTTCTCAACCTGCGTAAAGAGCTGCAGCAGGCTAAGGATTATGTTAAGAGCCTCGCCGTCAAAACACCGACGGTGGAGCAGGCGGTGGGCAATCTCTCGGGCGGCAATCAACAGAAAGTGGTAATCGCAAAGCTGCTCTGCCGCAATCCGCTGATATTGATTTTTGATGAGCCGACTGTCGGCATCGACATCGGCGCCAAGCAGGAGTTCTATAAGCTCATTGAAAAGCTGACCGCGCAGGGACGAGGTGTAATTCTTATTTCCTCCTATCTGCCGGAGGTCATGGGGCTTTCCGATAGGTTGATAGTTATGTCCCAAGGACATATCACCGCTGAATTTAACAAAGAAGAATTGCGTACGCTCTCCGAAGAAGATGTGTTGCGCAAGGCTTCGATTTAACATAGGAGGAAGTTACCGTGAAAAAGAACGCTTCGCCGTTTGCCGGCAACAACGGAAGCCGGTTTGCCGCGCTGACCAAGCGCACCGAGTTTACCCTCGGGCTGATTATCATCGCGCTGTTTTTGCTGGCATCTTTCCTGACACCTAATTTTGCCAGCGCATATAATCTGACCAATCTTTTCAAACAGGGCGCTATCGTCGGCGTACTTGCCGTTGCGCAGACGCTTATTATCATCACCGGCGGAATTGATATTTCCGGCGGTGCCATCGCGGGGCTCGGATGTATGGTGATGGCGTTGCTTCAAACCAAAACGCAGATGCCATTTTGGATGACCATCGTTAGCTGCCTGCTCATCGGCGTTTTCTGCGGCTTTATCAACGGTCTTATTATCTATGACCTGCGTGTGCCCGCCATGATTGCCACTTTGGGGATGCAGACGGTCATACGCGGAATCGTAAAGCTTTTAAGTCAAGGACTTAATGTAACATTTACCGATGAACGCATATTAAGTCTCGGCACCGATAAGCTCTTCGGAGTTGTGCCGATTTTGACACTGATTTGGCTGATAGTCGCCGCTCTTATCTTTATCGTACTGCGCTACACAATATTCGGACGCAACCTTTATGTGATAGGCTCGGGCATAAATGTTGCCCGTCTTTCGGGCGTGAAGGTGCGCAAAATGCATTATCTCGTTTATGCGACGGCAGGCTTGCTTTACGGTATTGCCGCCATTATGCTTGCGGGGCGCGTGCAGATGGCTCAGCCAAGCGGCGGCGAAGGATATGATATGAATGCAATCGCGGCTGCTGTTATCGGCGGAGCCTCCCTTGCCGGCGGACGCGGTGCCGTGACAGGTACGCTTCTCGGCACACTGCTGATGGTCATTATCTCCAATGCGGGTACTGCCTTCAAAATCAATCCGTATATCCTCGATGTGACTACGGGTGCGCTCATCATCTTCGCGGTGGCTTTGGATATGCTGAAGTCTCGCAAGAAGGCGTAATTTTCTGTTGACGGTCGTCACCGAGAAGTGGTTAAAAATCGGCATATTTAGTCGTTTTTATAAATAAAAAACACTTTGAAAAAAGAGCTTTTTCAAAGAAGCATAATTTTTTCGAAAGTGAATATAGAAAGTGAATATATATGAACATAACGCTAAGGCAGATTGACCAAACAAATTTTTCGGACGCATTCGGATTAAAGCTTGCCGACGGTCAGGAGAAGCTCGTGTCGCATCCGATACGAAGCCTTGCACAAGCCTATGTTTACAGAAATCAATGCACGCCGTTCGGCATATACGACGGCGATAAAATGGTCGGCTATGTCATGGTAATATACGACTACGACATTTCCGAATACAACATCTGGCACATGATGATGGACTGTGAAAGTCAAGGCAAGGGCTACAGCAAGGCGGCATTTGCAAAGGTGCTCGAATACATAGCCGAAAAGCCGTTCGGCGACTCGTCGCGCGTAACGCTCACCTGCAATAAAGAAAACAATATCGCGCTTTCTCTTTACAAAGCTTTCGGCTTTGAGCCGACGGGAAATATCTTTGATGACGAAATCGAGCTCGGAAAGACGCTTTTATAACAGTCTGCATATCGCAGACTGTTTTTTCGTCATAACGCCGCAAAATTGCACAAATTCCGCATATTGAAAAAGAGTATAATTTATGCTACAATATTTAAGGAATTTTTAACAATGGTATTGTATAATCTCAGAAAAAAGGAGGTATCCGTATGCACATCCTGATAGTGGAAGACGAAAAACGCCTTGCCGATACATTAAAAGAATTGCTCGAAAAAAATCGTTTTACCGCCGATGTCGCATACGACGGAGAGGACGGGCTCTACTTTGCGCAGAATGCGGAATACGACGCTATCGTTCTCGACCTGATGCTTCCCAAAATTTCTGGATTTGAAGTGCTTTCGCGCTTAAGAAGCGCCAAAAACCCCACTCCCGTAATAATTCTTACCGCCATGGACAGCGTAAACGACAAGGTAAAGGGACTCGACCTCGGCGCCGACGATTATCTTACAAAGCCGTTTTCGTCGGACGAGCTTCTCGCCCGCATAAGAGCGATAGCGAGAAGAAAGGGAGAGGTCGTCATAAGCGAGCTTGAATTTGCCGACTTAAAGCTCGACCTTTCAAACTATACGCTTTCATTAGGAAAAAAGAGCATACATCTCGGCGCCAAGGAATTCGGTATAATGCAGGCTTTGATGTCGGCACACGGCGTTATTCCGAAGGAGACACTCATAGTAAAAATATGGGGCGGCGACAGCGATGCCACGGATAACAGCTTAGAGGCGTATATGTCTTTTTTGCGCAAGAAGCTTGCTTTTTTGGGCTCTTGCGTGCAGATTATTTCCGCGCGCAAGCAGGGCTATTATCTCTCAAAAGGCGGTGAGACAGAATGATTCGCTCACTCAAGACGAAGATAATCGCCGTCAATATGATAATCGTCGTACTCATTATGGCATCCGCGATGGCAATTCTGTATTTTAACACCTATTCGAGATATTACAGAGCGAGCATAGGCGCGATGAAGGATGCCGTGTCATACCCGTTCGATTTCGACTCACGCTTTGATGTCGGCAAAAAGAGAAACAGGAATGCTCCCACCGTGTTCTATGTCGTAATAGACGAAAACGGAGAATCAAACGCTCTGATAGGCAACAGAATCACGGTAAACGACGACGATAAATTCCGCAATATGATAAAAGCCTGCCTTTCATCCGGCAAGGATATCGGAACGGTAAAGTCGGAAAATCTGCGCTATATGGTCACAAACAGCAAGTATTTCGGCAAAGTCATCGCTTTTGCCGATATGAGTGGCGAAAACGAAATGCTTTCGCAGATAAAGAAAAACTTTTTCATTATAGGCTCCGCGGTGCTTGCGGCAGCGCTCGTGTTCAGTATCATTTTCGCGGCGTGGGTTGCAAATCCCGTAAAACGCGCCATGCAGAAGCAGAGCAGATTCGTGGCAGACGCATCGCATGAGCTCAAAACTCCGCTAACGGTTATTCTTGCAAATGCCGAGCTTATAAATCCCTCGGACGGCGACGCCGAAAGCAGAGAAAAATATATCGCCAATATCAAAACAGAGGCAAGCAGAATGAACTTGCTTGTCTGCGATATGCTCACACTTGCCAAGGCTGACGAATCAGCGCACATCAAAACGGAAAAGACACTTGTCAATGTTTCCGATACGGTGACTGCCGTCGCCATGACTTTTGAGCCGGTAGCCTACGAGCAGGGCAAGACATTCATATACGATATAGCTCCCGAGCTTTGCACCACCGCATCTGCAAAGGATGTGGAAAGGCTTGTCACCGTGCTTATCGACAACGCCCTCAAATACGCAAACATCGGCGGAGAGGTCGATATATTCTTGTATAAAAACGGCTCCCGCTTTGACCTTTCGGTAAGAAACAGCGGCGAGCCCATTCCCAAGGAGAGGCTTTCGCATCTGTTTGACCGCTTTTACCGTCCGGATGACGCGCGGGCAAGGCAGACGGGCGGCTTCGGACTCGGGCTTGCGATAGCAAAGGAGATTGCCGTCAAAAACGGCATAAAGCTCTCAGTCGAATCGAATGCCGACATAGGCACGGTGTTCAACGCAAGCTTCAAACAAAAAGAGAAGGGATGATTTTGCTTGTTCGGCTATGTAATGCCATACGAAAAAGCGCTTTCCGAATCCGAGAGGGACAGATACACAAAGCTTTACTGCGGAATCTGCCACTCTCTGACTAAGAGAAACGGCATTTTTTCAAAATTTACATTGAGCTTTGACACGGCGTTTCTCGCGCTTGTGCTTTCCGATGTATACGGCTCGGACGGCGAAAACAGCGGATGCTGCATCGCAAGACCGCTTTCGTTTCATAAAAAGTATTTTGACGGCGAAATATCCGAATATTGCGCCGATATGAACATAATTCTCGCATATTACGACCTATTGGACGATTGGAATGACGACCGCGATATCGGAGCAAAGTTGTTTTCCGGAATACTCGAGAAGAATTTTCTTTTTGTGTGTGAAAAATATCCGCAAAAATGCGAAAGAATAAAAGAAAGCCTGCAAAGACTGTCTGCGCTCGAAAACACGGGTGAAAATAACGCGGATACCGCGGCGGATTGTTTTTCGGAGGTTCTTGCCGAGGTATTCGACTACGGAAAAAAGGGCTCAAAACTCAAGGAGCTCGGAAGAGCGCTCGGCAAATTCATATATATACTCGATGCCTGCATAGACTTGAAAAAGGACTTAAAAAAGAAGCGCTACAATCCGTTTTCGTTTGCTTGTTCATACGACCGTGACGCAATACTCACATCGCTTGCCGCCGCAGTGGAAAACAGTCTTTCCGAGCTTCCCGAAGCGGCAGAGGACGGGATTGTAAAAAACATAGTTTATACGGGAATATGGACAAAGTATGAAATAATGAAAGCGAGAGAAAAATGATAAACAATCCATACGCAGAGCTCGGCGTGCCGTACGGAGCCTCCGAGGAGGAAGTGACCAAGGCGTACAGAAAGCTTGCAAAGAAATATCATCCGGACTTAAATCCGGGCGATGCCGTGGCGGCTGAGAAGATGGCAAGGATAAACGAGGCATACGATATGATAAAGAGCGGCAAAACCGGCGCTTCGAGCGGAAGCGGCGGCTCATATTCTGGCACATCGGAATCCGCCATGTATAACGCCTGTGCAAACTATATAAACGCCGGATGCTTCAGAGAGGCGCTCAATATTCTGTCGCAGATACAGAATAAAAGCGCGCGCTGGTATTATTACAGCGCAATAGCAAACTACGGCATAAACAATACGGTCACCGCGGCGGAGCACGCGAGAATGGCGGTAAATATGGAGCCGTCAAATCCCGAATATGTCGAGCTTCTTTCGCTTATACAAAGCGGCGGAAGCATATATACAAAGTCAAGGCAGTCGTACGGCCCGCAGATACGGATACCGTCAATATGCCTTTGGTATATCATTTCACAGATTATATGCAGATGTTGCTGCTGCTTAAGATGAGGAGAATAAATGCGTAAATTGAGAGAAAAAATAGCAAAACTGATGTACGGAAGATACGGAAGCGATAATCTTAACAACGCACTGTTCGGCTTGTGCTTTGTGCTGATTATAGTCAACCTGTTTATGAGCGATGCCCTGAGACTTGTATTTTCGGCGGCGGAGATTTTGATACTCGCGCTGATTATTTACAGATGCTTTTCCAAAAATATATACAAGCGCAGTGCCGAAAACAGAAAATATCTTGCGCTAAAAGGGAAGGCAGAGCAGTTCTTTTCGCTTGCCAAAGCAAGATGGCGTGACAGAAAAACCCATGTATACAAAAAATGCCCGAGCTGCAAAGCAACACTGCGCCTCCCCAAGAAAAAAGGCGAGCATCTCGTCGATTGCCCGAAATGCAAAAAAGAATTCAAGGTAAAGATTTAGTTTTATAATAAGACTTTTTCGGCTATTTCTATTGACTTTTCGAGTTGCTTGATGTAAAATAATCAAGGCATAGAATATGTCAAAAAAATAAACAGGAGAAAAATCATGAAGAAACTTATTGCATTATTACTCAGTATTGTACTTGTAATTTCTGTTCTTGCTGCATTCACCGGATGCTCCATCGGCAAAAAAGATGACGATGAAGACGATGAAAAGAAAGAAGAGAAGAAGGACGAAGAAGGCGAAGGCGAAGGCGAAAAGGAAGACGAAGTTGAGACTATCGTCGGCAAATGGGAATGCGAATTCGAATCTTCCGAAATCATTAAACAGCAGGTAGCAGCAGAAGATGAGCAGATGGCTTCTTGCTTCGATTTCAGCAAGCTTGCACCTCTCTCGATAGTAATGGAATTCAAAGCTGACGGTACATATAAGACCACAGGCAACGCAGACGCTTTGTTAGCATCTCTTCCCGCTGTATTCAAGGAAGGCGTAGTTAAATATCTTGAAGCAATGCTCGGTGATGCTCTCGGCGGCAAGAGCGTTGAGGAATATTGCACCGAAAACGGAATGGACCTTAACGAAGTCATTGAAGGCGCTATGAGCGAATTCGATATGGATTCTATTTCTAAGAGCTTCGACGCTGAAGGCAAGTATAAGGCAGAAAACGGAAAGCTTTACACAACCGACAGCCTTGATGCAGAAATTGACGAAAGCGTTTATGAAGAATACGAACTCAAAGGCACAAAGCTCACCATCAAAGAAGAAGGCATTGAGCTTGTTTTCAACAAGGTAAAATAATTACGGAATAAGCAAATGATAAAACCGCCGCGTTTTTCGCGGCGGTTTTGTTTTGCAGCCAAATCTTGACAAAAATAATGGAGTATTATACAATACCTTTGAAAATGATTTACGGACGGAGAAAAAATGAAAAGGTATATTTCAATATTGCTTTGTATACCAATCATATTTGCGTGCCTGAGCGGTTGCACCATAAAGCGTCACGACGATAATAACGGCTCTGCTAAAAAAGCAACAATAGTCGGAACATGGGAAAGAGAGCTCAATCTCAACGATGAGGTAGATGAGAATCTCGACTATGATGTAAAAGAATTTATCAATCTCAATAAAATCAAGCCCGTCAAACTGACAATGGTATTCAAATCAAACGGCACTTGTATCACAAGAACCGATTCAAAAGAATTCAAGTCAAGCCTGTATACGGAAATGGAACGAGCTATTGAGAGTTCATATTATGACTTTATCGAAAGAAACGATTACGATTATATGCCGTTTGAGCAGTATTACAAAAATATCGGTGCTACCATCGACGAGCTGATTGACACCTCGATTAATATGGAGGAAATAGAATCATATTTAGATAATTATAACGAAGACGGAGTATATAAGGCAGAGGACGGAAAGCTGTATGTCGGCTATGATGACACTGACCTCGCGGAATGTATCGACAAAGGGTATTACCTTGATTACAAGCTTACAAATTCCAAGCTTGTGATAACAGACGGCTACGAAGAAATGAACTACAAAAGGGTAAAATAGCAGCGTAATAAGCAAAGAAATAACGATTTCAAAACAAGCAAAGAGAAAACGATTACAGAACAAGCAAATGATAAATCCGCCGCGAAAACACGGCGGATTTATTCTGCAAAAAAGATTTTTCTTATGAATTTACAGCAAAAATATATTTCAGGCAAATTTCCGGACGGTGTTTAACTTTTGAATATCCGCTTCATCACCCGTTCCGTAAGGAACGGATATAATTGAAAAAAGCACTTGCTATCGCAAGTGCTTTTTTCTGGTGGAGGTAGAGAGATTCGAACTCTAGACCTCCCGCACGTCAAGCGGACGCTCTAACCAGCTGAGCTATACCTCCACGCTACGCTCTATATTAAATCATAAACAGCCGCAAAAATCAAGCCTTTTTTCAAATTTTCAATAATTTTATTTTAAGCCGAGCTCAAATATTTTTTATATTTTTCGGCTATCCTGTTGAAAAAAGAATATATTATGCTAAAATAAACATATAAGCCACAGCGCTGTTACGGTCAAGGAGGAATGACAAATGAAAAAGCAGGTGCTCTCCGAGCTTCTTCGCTCAAAGCTTGTTGTCATAGTAAGAGGCGTGCCCGACGAAAAGCTCGAAAAGCTTTTTGACGCTCTTTATAAGGGCGGCGTCAGGTTTGTCGAAATAACCTTCGATTCTACGGGCAATATCCCTGCCGAAAACACCGCCGCGATAATATCTTCCCTCAAACAGAGCTTTGCGGGCAAAATTCACATCGGAGCCGGTACAGTGCTCACGCTTGAACAGGCGCGCCTTGCAAAGAACGCCGGTGCCGAATACATAATTGCTCCGTCGGTCGATGCCGAAATAATAAAATACTGTGCACAAAACGATATGGTATCTATTCCGGGAGCGATGACGCCTACCGAGATTGTTGCGGCGTATAAGGCGGGCGCAGATATAGTAAAACTGTTCCCGTCAGATTTTCTCGGACTGTCATATATCAAAGCGGTCACCGCGCCGCTTCGCCATATACCGATGATGGCTTTCGGCGGCGTAACAAAGGATAATATCACCGACTATCTTGCCGTTGTAAACGGAGCGGGAGTAGGCGCCGCGATAGTGAACAGAGAGCTTGTCGCCGCGGATGACTTCGACGGAATAACAAAGCTTGCAAAAGAGTTTACCGACAGGATATAAAAAACGCACATTTGTCTTTATAGACAAATGTGCGTTTTTTGTTGGCTGGGATGGTGTGGCAAAAATAATATGCATCGCTCGAGCAAATCGGGATTTACCAGCGGTTCATATTTTTTTGAAATTTGGTTATATAAGCCTCTTTAAGCTCCTCCTCGTTTATTCCATAGCAAAGAAGAATATCGTTATAATACATTAAAACATCTGCCATTTCTTCAATGAGGCGATTTCGCAAATCATTGTCTTCAACGGACTTATCATCACCATTTTTCTTGACAATATCTATAACCTCGCCGATTTCTCCAACCATCCACAATAATTTATGCTTGCCTGCTTCGGGACAAATTTTTTCCCACTTGTTTTTATACTTTTCCTGTAATGTTTGCTGCATTGTAAGCATTTCACCAATGCTGAAGTCTCTCATAATTGCACCTCTTAATTATGATTTTTGTTTTTTACCGTTTTGCAACTTGCAATCAGCATAACACGAATTGATGTGCATTGTTCATTCAAAGCTTTATAGGTTTGCTCGTCGATATAATTCGTACGGTATAAAAGTTCGAGCCAATATCCCGTTTCGCTTGTTTCTTTGAGGGCAATTTCAAGCTTCGATATAAAATCCTTTGTCCCTTGTGCGTAAATTGCTTCATATATGTTCGCACCTATGGAAGTACCGGAGCGCCCGATTTGACTTGAAATAACCGATTCGTGTTTTGATTTCAGTTCCTTTACAAGGTTGATAATACTGACAGAGAAAGACATGGATAAATCACGCAGTTTTGATTCGGGCATAAACAGCACATCACTCGCCGCAGGCGAACATCACGCACGAAGCGCACATCATGTTCCGCTTGCGGAACACATCGTTCAAAAAAGTCTCTTTTGTCGGTATACAAAAGAGACTTTTTTGTTGGCTGGGATGGTGCGAGTCGGACGCACGAAATGTCAGAGTCAAAGTCTGATGCCTTACCGCTTGGCTACATCCCAATATACCCGTATATTATACTTGTTTATTTTATAACTGTCAATAGATGTGAAAAAATAAAATCGCTTTCGAATAAAATCACGCATAATGTCAAGAATACAATCGCAACAAAAACGAAAGGATGATTTTATGAAACTCACAACCAAAGAGCAGGGACTTCTTGCAGACCTTTCATCGCAGGAAAAGCTATGCATCGAGAAGTACGGACAGTATGCAAACGATGCCTGCGACGGGGAACTTAAAAATCTTTTTACGAATTTACAGCAGAACGAAAAAAGGCATCTCGATATGATAACGCAGATGCAGAACGGCACTGTTCCGCAGGTCGGCGGCGGCGCGCAGCAGGGCAATCAGAACTGCAACTGCGCTCCCTGTGATTGCGGATGCACGCCCGACACCAACAGAGATGCTTTTCTGTGCAAGGATGCGCTTTCTATGGAGAAGCATGTATCGTCGGTATATGATGTATCCATATTCGAGTTTTCGGATGTCGGAATGAGAAATGTGCTCAATCATATTCAGAAAGAGGAGCAGGAGCACGGCGAAAAGCTGTATTCATATATGAGTGCTCATAACATCTACGCGTAAAAAATACCCGAGGAAAATCTCGGGTATACATATACGGAAATTGTTTTCCGAATGAGAAAAATCCTGCACCTTCCGCTTTGGAAAGTGCAGGATTTTGTCATTTGTTATCTGTAATTTGCATAGGTGTTCAGCGCATCCTGAGTGCCGTAATTGTAGTAGTTTTTATCTTCATATACCATTGTGGATATAATCGGGAAGTTTACCGTCGGCGCTATCGTGTAGCTTGAGAACTTGAAGAGCAAATCTGCATTTGTCACAAACGCATCGCTCTTCATATTCGTCTTACCGCTCTTTGTGAGCTTTTTGAAGAAAGCTTCGCAGTTATTGAAATTTTCGGCTGTAAGATATTCGTTGAGAGCGAGCTTGATGAAATTCGTCTGAACGGTTCTTCTTCCTTCTTCGCCGTTTGTGTAGTCCGCGAAGGTGATATACATAAGCGCGTGAGCGCCGTCGAGATTCTGAGCGCCTGCGCTCAAATCAATGTCGTAAGTGTCCGTTTCGGGGTCTTTGTGCTTCATGTCGTAGCTTATGTTTACGGGAATGCTTCCGAGCGAATCAATGAGATTTACAAATCCATTCGGAGTCAGGGTGTAGTAGTAGTCAACTTTTATTCCGGTTATGGCGGAAACGGCGTTTTTCAGATATTCGATGCCGTGTGTTCCGTATATGCTCGAGAGCGTTACCGGCTCACCGGAGGCATTTTTTGCGGCGCCTGCCATATTTACGACAAGCCTTGCCGGAAGCGGGGAGAACATAAACTGCTTTCTTTCCTTATCCACCTTCATCAGCATAAGAGAATCCGCGTATTTGCCGTTTGCGTCGGGCATTACGATAAGCACCGAGAAAGTATTTCCGTTCAGCTTTTCGTCGTCCTTCTTTTCTTCGTCATCGTCTTTTACTGGGCCTGCGGGATTGTCTTCGCCTTCGCCCTCCGGCGGCAGATTTTCTTCGCCTTTTTCGGGTTCCTCGACCACGCCCGTGCCGTTGAATACATCGAGTATGAGATTATTGAGATACGGAACAACAATCACTGCCACGATGACCATCACGACAAGTGAGAATAAAAACGAAATTATAAAGCTCCTGAGGGAGCGAGCCATAATAACACCGACCTTTCAAAAGGAATGTATATGAACATTCATTGTATTATACACCAATTTGCGTGGCATTTCAATATGTGCGGCAAAAACTTTTCAAAACGGCATAAATTTCATTTTTTTCGGGGAATAATACCAAAAGAGGTGAGAAAATGAAATACGCATCATGCAGAGGTTTGTCGCACAGTGTAAAGAGGGCGTACGGAATTGCCGAAAAATGCTTTGACAAGGTAAACGCCGTCGTTAAAAGCACGGGAATCGGCGGCAGTGCGTCGAGTTGGCTTTGCGAGAACTTTCATATAATAAGCGCGGAAAAAACGGGCATAACAAAAGCTCTTGCCGACACGGAAAGGCTACCCGCAGACGGTAAAATACCGCGATTTTACCGCTTTATTTCGGATTATACGGAAAGCACAAAGGAACTGTCAAAGGAAAAGCTTAAGGAGCTTGTTTTGATATACGACAAAGCGCTTTCGGCGAGCTTTTTCGAGCTTTCCGCATACGGAGTTTTTATAAGGGCGGCTCTTATGATAAAGCTCGGAAATCTCTGCCATAAGATGCTTGAAGAGAAGGACGCGGCGGTGCTTTGCTCTGCAAGGGAGTATGCGTCCGTAATAGAGTATTGCGTGACGGGCTTTCGACTTGTCGCCGACACGGATTTTGAAAAGCTCATTTCGGAATGTTCATCTTCGGAAAAATTGCTTTGCAAGGATGCTTGCGGAGCATATAAGTATATGACTCCGGAGACAAAGCAAAGATACCGTGAAGCCGTCACAAAGCTTTCGGCAAAGCAAAAAAAGAGCGAGTCCCGGATAATAGCGGAAGCGCTCGAAAAGGCAAAGGCGGGCACAAATGAGCGCACAAGACATATCGGAACATATTTTTTTTCCGAGAAAAAGCATACCTTCGGATATTTGTATTTTGTATTCACGGTTCTTTTTGCCGCGTTGTTTACTGCGGCGTTTTATCCGCTTTGCGGATTGTTTTGCCTGCTTATTTTGCCTGCCGCATACGAGCTCGGAAAGCAGATAGCCGACCTTTTGGGCGCAAAGCTCTGTGTGCCGGAGCCGCTTTTTTCGATGAAGCTCAAAGATATTCCCGATAAAATGCGCACTCTTACCGTAAAGACGGCGCTTCTTACGGGAAGTGACGCCGCGTATTTTGACGAGCTCGAGGACTTTTATCTTGCAAACAGAGACAAGAACGCCTTTTTCGGCATACTTGCGGATTTAGTCGAGGGAAGTGACGCGGTATGCGCCGGTGACGGCGACATTCTCGAATACGCAAAGGGCAGGATAGATGCCTTAAACTTAAAGTACGGCGGCGGCTTCTGCCTTTTTTCGCGGGAGAGAACATACAGCTCGAGCGAAACGAAATATATGGGCTGGGAGCGAAAGCGCGGAGCCGTAGTGGAGCTTGCGGAGCTTCTTTCGCAAGGAAAATCGACACTCGAATTACACGGCGACGCAAACTGCGCCGAGAATATAAAATATGTCATAACGCTTGATGCGGACACTCTCATATCCGTCGGAGATGTCAAAAGACTTGTCGGATATATGGCGCATCCGCTTAACGCTCCGATAATTGACTCCGAAAAGAGAATCGTCACTCAGGGCTACGGAATAATGCAGCCGAGAATGCAGACGGCTCTCATAGGCTCCGACCGCACCGCATTTTCTCTAATGCAGGCAAATGCGGCGGGCACGGAGGTATACAAAAGCGCAAGCTATGACAGCTATCAAGAGCTTTTCGGAGAGGGAGTATTCTGCGGCAAGGGAATATTCGATGTCGGCGCATTCGAAGAAGTGATAAAGGATGCGTTTCCCGAGAAGATAGTACTCAGCCACGATGTGCTTGAGGGCTCAAGACTTCGCGCCGCGCTTTTGTGTGATATGACCTTGTACGACGGAGTACCGTCCACGCCTGCTTCGTATTTCAAAAGAGCGCACCGATGGATTCGCGGAGATGTTCAGGCTCTGCTCTTTGTCGGGAAATATGTAAAAAACGCGTCCGGAAAAAAGGTCAAAAATCCGATAAACGCACTATCGAAATACAAGATTATCGACAGCGTGCGCCGTGACCTTTTGCCCGTATTTTCGGTAATAGCCGTGACGGTTGCGGCGTTTCTTTCTTCACAAAGCGCCGCGGCTTTGGCGGCGGGAGCGTTTTCGTATCTTTTGCTTCCGCTTTTGTACGGCTTTGCGGGAATAGTATTTTCCCCGCGCGTGTCACTGCTGTCGAGAAAATTTTACACAAACGCGGCGGTCGGAATATACAGGGCGGCAGAGCAGACAGTATTCGGACTGTGCTCGATATTTTACTCGGCGCAGAACGCCGCCGACGCCGCCTTAAGGGCTTTATACAGAGCCAAAATATCGCACAGAAAAACGCTTGAATGGACTACCGCGGCGCAGGCGGAGCACGGGGCAAACACGCTTTATAACTGTATTCTCACGGGGCTTCCGTCTGCGGCGGCGGGAACTGTTTTGGTTTTAATATCAAGCTCGTTTTTCGTCAAAAGCGCGGCGGCACTCTGGGTGCTTTACCCTGTATTCTGCTATATTCTCGGCAGACCGACGAAAAAGAAAAAGATAAAGCTTTCGCAGACGGAGAGAAAAAAGCTCTTGAAATGGGCGTCGGATATGTGGGATTTCTATGCAAGATATGTCACAGCGCAGACGAATTTTCTTCCGCCCGACAATATCAGCTTTGAAAACGAAGAAAAGCTTGCGATGCGCACTTCTCCGACCAATATAGGATTCTACCTTGCTTCGGTGCTCTGCGCACGCGACCTTGAGCTTATCGACACGAAGACAATGTTCAAATGCGTCGAAAACACACTCTGCACCGTGGAAAAGCTCAAAAAGCATAACGGACACCTGTATAATTGGTACGATATAAAGAGCCTTGCCGTCATCGGCGGAGAATATGTTTCGTCTGTTGACAGCGGCAATTTCTGCGCGCTTCTTGCGACGGTGAGAGAGGGGATACTCGAATACTCTCCCGAGCACGACGGAATTCCGTCTCTTGCCGCAAAAGCGGATAAAATACTTTCCGCGGCGGATTTTTCGGAGTTCTATAACGAAGAGCGCAAGCTCCTGTCTTTGGGCTACTCCGGAATAACAAAAACGCCCGACTCAAACTGCTATGACCTGCTCATGAGCGAGGCAAGACTCACAAGCTACTATGCCGTAGCCAAGAGGGATGTACCGCCCGAGCATTGGTACGCGCTTTCGAGAAGACTTGTCAAGTCCGGCGCACATATCGGACTTGCATCGTGGACGGGCACTGCGTTTGAATACTTTATGCCCGCCCTGCTTTTGCCGACCTACGGAAATTCGGCGACCGACGAGGCGCTCCGCCACTGTGTTTCCATGCAGAAAAGAAAGAGCGCCGACGGAATGTGGGGCACATCGGAAAGCGGATATTACAGCTTTGATTCCGACGCAAACTATCGCTATAAGGCATTCGGCGTCGGAGCACTTGCCCTCCGATGCGATATGGACAGCGAGCTTGTGCTTTCGCCGTATTCGGCGTTCCTTTGCGCGCTCTGTGAGCCGCAGAATGCGATACGCGATTTGACGAGAATGAAGGAGCGCGGAATGTACGGACGCTTCGGCTTTTACGAAGCGGCGGACTTTACCCCGAAAAGAGTCGGCTCCGGAGTGGGAATAGTCAAAAGCTATATGGCGCACCATGTCGGAATGAGTATATGCGCTTGCGCAGAGCTTCTTATGGACGGAATACTCTGCCGCCGCTTTATGCACAATCCCGAAATGCACTCGGCATCGCTTCTTCTCGCCGAACAGATACCGGCGGATGCAATAGTCACCGAAAACAGATTCAAGACCGATATTCTGCCAAAAAAAGCGGCATTTGCAAGACACGATACCGTAAAAAGCGCGCCTTGCGGCGGCGAAAGATGCACCGCGGCGATAAGCAACGGCTACTCTAAAATAATAGCGGACACAAACGGCGTAATCGGACTGTACGAGGCGGACAGAAGCATAAATATCGCAGATTACGGCGGCTATGCCGTGCCGCGCAGCCTGCGGCTTATGTGGACTATGGGCGGCAGAGCGCGCGGGCTTTCATTCGGGGAGAATACCGTTTTGGAATACGGAGCGGGATTTATCAGATACAAGCTCTCCGAAGAGCGCTTCAGCGTAACGCTCACCCTGTCCGTAAGCGCACAAAGCAGAGCATACCTTGCGTATTTCGAATACGAGGGCGAGCATATTCCCGAGCGTGTGTCGCTTTATTTTGAGCCGCTTTTGTCCACACTTTCCGAATACGAAGCACATCCGGCGTATTCGGGACTGTTTATGAAATCGGAGCTCTGTGACGGCACGCTTGTATTTTCGCGCAAACTGCGCGGAAAGGGCAAAGGCTCACGCTATCTTGCGATAAAGCCGTCCGCGGCGGGAGAATACTCCGTCTGCACTGAAAAATCGGAGCTTCTGCCGTCACCTTACACAAATGCGGATATACTTGCGGCATCGCAAATGGAATACAATCACGAAAACTCAAACCTCATAAATCCCGTATGTATGTTTTCGGTCACTCCGAAAAAGAAGAGCGAAAAGAAATTTTTTGCCGGCTTTGCAATAGCTTCGTCGGACAGTCGCGATGAAGCGGTGTATTCGGCATCGGAGCACGCAACGAAGCTATCGGCATACGGCGTGTCGCCGTATATCACGGAGCTTTCCGCCGCGTCGGAGAACGCCTATGCGATATCGGGGCTTAAAAGTGCGGACGAGCTTTTGTGCAAAAGAATTCTCAATGCGCTGACGGTAGGAGAAAAGTACGAAAGCAGCGCCTCGCGCGAGGTTTTGTGGAAGTACGGAATCTCGGGCGATTTCCCCGTTGTGATATGCGAATACGACCGCAGTGACGAAGAAACAGCGCTCTCGTATATCAGAGCGCACCGATACTTTTTTGTAAACGGCATACGCTTCGACCTTGTTTTTCTCTGCCGCGACGGTGACGGCTACCGCCGGGAGAACTATCGCGCCGTGCTTTCCGCCGCCGACAGCGCGGGAAGCTCCGAGCTTTTCTCGATAAAAGGCGGAATCTTCGTGATAGACAGCGAAAAGGCGGCATCGGAGCTTGAAGAAATAAAAGCCTGCTCCGCACTTTGCCCCGATTCGCGCATTTGCGAGGGAAAGCTTGAGCAAAGCTATATAAGCCCCGTACCGCCGGTTGCGGATATTTGCTCGGAGGAAGTCATAAAAGAGGTGTGGGGCGGATATTTTGTAAAGGACGGCTTTGCCGCAGACAAAACAAAAAAGCATATTCCGTGGGCACACATCATAGCGTCGCCGTGCTTCGGAACGGTAGTGACCGATTCGAGCCTCGGTTATACCTATCTTTTCAATTCACAACTCGGACTTATCGATAAAAAGGACAGCGACCTCATGCGCTCGTCGCACGGAGAGAGTTTGATACTCGAAACTCACGGCAAACGCTTTGACCTTGCCGCCTGCGGTTCAAGAGTATATTACGGAGTCCACGGCGCAAAATACGCCGGAACCGTTGCTGGAATGAGCTACACCCTGACAGTCGGAGTCGCGGAAAAGGATTTTGTCAAATCCGTAGGAATAAGCCTGCACGGAGCGCCGGAGGACGCAAGACTTGTGTTTTTGCTTTCGCCTCTTATGGGCGAAAAGAGCGGCGGTGTTTCGGTTCATACAGACGACGGAATAGCCGTATTCCGCAAAAGCGGCGGCTTTCTTGCGAAATACTCGGGATTTCTGCGCTTTCGCGGAGCGGAGCTTTCAGAAGAAAACGGCATAATAACTGCGGCGCTTCCCGTAAGCGGCGATGTTAATGCGACGGCGTATATCGGAGCATTTGCATCAAAGGCGCAGCTTTCGCGGCTTCTTACCATTACCGACGGCAGATTGTTTGACGCCGGAACGGATAAGCTTATGCCGCATGAGGAGATTAGAAGCGAATATTCGGGAGTAAATGCACTGTGTGACTTTTGGCTTCCGTATCAGACTGTTGTGTCGCGACTTTTTGCGAGAACGGGATACTACCAGGCAAGCGGAGCATACGGCTTCCGCGACCAGCTTCAGGATGCCGTAAATGTTGCCGACTTCGCCCCGAAGCTTTTATACAGACAGATAGTCCGATGTGCATATCATCAGTTCAAAAGCGGAGATGTTCTGCATTGGTGGCACAGAACGGACAAAGGCATTTTCGGCGCAAGAACGCTTTGCAGTGACGACAGATTGTGGCTTCCGTACGCCGTATGCGAGTATATCAAAAATACGGGCGACGCTTCCGTTCTCGATGTAAAAGTTCCGTATATTGAAGCGCCCGAGCTTGAAGACGGCGAAAGCGAGCGTTGCGTGTATGCAAGGCGCTCCGATATTTCGGAGAGCATTTACTCTCATTGTATGAGGGCTCTGTCGCTTTCCGTAAGGACGGGAAGCCACGGACTTCCGCTAATCGGAAGCTGTGATTGGAATGACGGAATGAACGCCGTCGGAGCGGACGGAAACGGAGAGAGCGTATGGCTAGCGTTTTTTACAAAGCTTGTATGCGACAAATTTGTCCCGATATGCAGGGCAAGGAAAAAGCCGGAGGACGCGGACTTTCTTTTGCGGCTTTCGTCGCGGCTTTGTCTTGCGGCTAAAAAGGCGTTTGAATACGGTCAGTATATAAGGGCGTATTTCGGCGACGGAACGCCCGTCGGCTCAAAGTTAAACGCGGAGTGCAAGACCGATATTCTCGTGCAGGCTTTTGCAATTCTGTCCGGAGCGGAGAGCGGAGAGCGCGCACAGAGAATAACGGACACCATAGAATCTCTTGCCGACAAGGAGCTCGGAATAATAAAACTGCTTTCGCCGCCGTTTACCGAAAACGGAGATTACGCGGGATATATCAACGATTACCCGCCCGGAGTAAGGGAGAACGGAGGACAGTATACTCACGCGGCAATGTGGGCGATTCTTGCGCTTAAAAAGGGCGGCAGAGACAAAGAGGCGAAGGAGCTGTTTCTTTCCGTATGCCCTGCCGAAAGATGCGCAAGCGAAGCATACGCAAGAAAATATCAGATTGAGCCCTATGTTGCGGCGGGCGATGTATTTTCGTGCGGAAAGCTTGCACAAAGGGGCGGTTGGAGCTTTTATACCGGAGCCGCCGGCTGGATGCTCACCGCCGCCAAAAAAATCTTTTCAAAACGGTTGACAAACGAAAAATCGGAGGGTATAATCGACTACGGTAATAAGGGAGCTTGCGACGGCAGGCTGAGAGGGAGAATATCTCCGACCTTACCTGATACGGATAATACCGGCGTAGGGACATTACTGACGGAAAAACAATATCAGTAATATCAAAGTCCGCACGGTACACCCGTGCGGACATTTTTTGTTTTTGGGGATGATATTTTGAAAAAGCAGAGCACAAAAAGACTTGTCACATCGGCGATGCTTATTGCAATAGGTACGGCAATCGCTTTTGTTTGCGGATATATACCGTTCTTGCATCTTCCGTTCGGCGGAACGGTAACAATAGCGAGTATGCTTCCCGTCATACTCATATCGTATATGTACGGCATAAAATGGGGACTGTTTTCCGGATTTGTATATTCGCTTCTTCAAATTGCAACAAGCAGTCACACGGTTGCCGCGATGTTTACGCCCACCGACGACAGCTTTATGGGAATAGGCATCGCCTTTGCGATAGTGCTTATAGACTATATTCTCGCATACAGCTCGCTTGGGCTCGGCGGAATGTTCGCAAACAGAATAAAGAATAAAACAAAGGCGCTTGTTCTCGGAACGGTTGTATCAATGCTTATCTGCTATCTTTTCCACTCTGTTTCCGGAGCGATATTCTACGGCGCGTGGGCGGAGTGGTTCTTTACCGACACGGTGTTTGCAAATTTAGCAATAAGCTCGTATATAATGAAAAACGCCGGCGGCTTCGGACTTGCGGCGCTGTATTCGCTGATATATAACGGATGCTATATGATACCCGAAATAATAATCACCGCGATAGTCGCCGTTCCGGTATCGCGCATACCTCAAACGGCAAGAAAAAAATAAATAAACGGCAGTTTACGGTTTTGTAAACTGCCGATATTTTATATAAAAAATTTCTTTTTCAGCGATTCTCTTATCGGTTTGCAAATCCCTATCACTATGAGCATAAGCCCTATCACGGTCATCGCGACAAGAGGGTAGTACGACCAGATAAGTTTTTTCGGAAGAGAAAAAGTGACTATCATCAGTATTTCCGTCAGCACCGAATAAAGCCCGAGCGCTATCGACGCTCCGCCGAACACGAAAGCGCGCCCTCTGTCGATGTAGCGGCGCAGAGTGACGACCGCGGTCACGATAATACACATGGCGGCGACAAGCGGCAGAGCAAAGGTCAAAAACCATTTTCCGCCCGTTGCGTATTCCATGTACCACAGAAAAAGAGCGCAGGCGGCAAAGTCCACGGGCACGAAAATCACTGGATTTGCTTTAATAAACCAGATAGGCAGAATTATTATGATGTACGCAAGCAAAAGGGAGTTTACGGCATATCCCGACCACGCCATTTTGCCGTTTATGCTCATATCGCACAAAAGAGTGAGCAGAACGGCAAGACCGAAAAGCACAGACACGATGAACATAATGCCGCTTCTGTTGAATTTGTCGCTTTGCTCGTATTCGGGATACATTCCCTCGGCGGTGCTTTGCTTTATATAGGGATTATATACGGGCGTTTCGCAAAGCGGACAGAATTTTTCGCTGTCTGCAAGCTCAGCGCCGCATTTTATGCAGAACATATTATTCTTCCTTTCTCTTCTGATTGCTGCTTATCTTCGGGAATATTCCCTCGGAGCGCAGAACCGAATAAAAATCGGCTTCAAGCTCGGGCTCTTTTGTCGTCCTCACGAAGTTGATGTAAACCGTGTCGCCTTTTGTAATAACGCCGCAGGTGTTCTTTGTCGTAGCCTGCGGGCCGAGAATAAAGTCGGCGCGGCTTATTTTTTCGTCAAGCTCCTTCGGAAGCTCCAGAAAGCCGAGGTTTGACATACATATACAGGATTTGTTTTCGCCGTACAGAGTAAAGACTATCCGCATCGCGATATTCTTTATAAAAAGCGGCATTATTTTAAGAATAAACGCCTGCTCGGAGCGCACATTCGGGGTAAACTTTGCGCTCATTCGCTTTTTTGTCACATCTATCGCCATTTGATGCTTTACCGTATCGCAGATTTCATCTATGCCGTAATCGCCCATTCTCGGGTCAATCTCGGGAGTGACGAACATTGCGAAGTTGCGGAGCGTACTGCTTTCGAACAGTTTTCTCAAATTTACCGGAACAAGCACCTTTATCGGCTTGCGCTTCGAGCGTTTTTTGATATGTGCCGCCTGCATTTTTTCGAGAGCCTTCATCATAACGGCACAGGTAAATACCGTCACGCTCGCATCGTATTTTTCGCACGCGGCGCGTATTTCGGAAAGCTTTGCCTCAAAGCAGGTGAGATGTATAAACCCGTCGCGCTCAGGCGTTCCCGATATATGGTAAGGCGTTGATTCTTTTCTGCTCGCGCTGACATCTCCCGCGTATTTTATAAAGCTGTCCTCAAGCTCCTCGGGAGATGGCACTTCGCTTCTTTGCAGGATTCCGTTTTCACAGGGAATTTCAATACCGTATTTTCTCTCGGCGTACTCGGCGGCAAGTGACTTGATAAATACAAGACCGCCCGTTCCGTCGGTAAGCCCGTGGAAGAATTCCACAGCGAGCCTGTTTTTGTACGCTATCACACGCACGGCGCATTTAGAAAGCTCTTTTGACGACATATTCGCCGTCGGATAATATGTTTCGGCACGCAAATCGGGCGCTTTTTTTACTTCCTCGAGATAGTACCAGAACATACCGTGCCCGAGCTTTACCGCTATGGACGGAAAACGCTTTACCGTAGCGGAAAGCGCATCCTTTAATATATCCTTGTCAACGGCTTCGTCGAATTCAAACGAGAGCCTGAACAGATTTGACCAATTACGCCTTTTCGATGCGGGGTAAATCTTTGCGGCGTTGTCGAGCTTAAGCCAAGCTCGGCGCTCTGTGCGTATTTCTTTTTCTTTCATAAAGCGCCTCCTTTGACATCATTACGGTTATTATACCACGATATATGCGGAATTTCAACTTGCAGTTGAAATTAAGTAATTTTTATGGTAAAATATTAAACAGTAAAAATACTTTCGGAGGTATATATGATATACAACGAATTCAAGGGCAAAAAAATATCCGCTCTCGGCTTCGGAATGATGCGTCTTCCGTGCCTTGAAAGCGGCGCGATTGACGAAGCCGCAACGGAACAGATGATAGATGAGGCGATAAAAGCGGGAGTAAACTATTTCGATACGGCGTATCCGTATCACGGCGGCACATCGGAGATTGTCGCCGGACAGCTTTTGTCAAAATATCCGAGAGAAAGCTATTATCTTGCCACAAAGTATCCGGGACATCAGACGGCGGAAAGCTATAATCCCGCCGAGATATTTGAAGAACAGCTCAAAAAATGCCGCACCGAATACTTCGATTTTTATTTGCTTCACAATGTATGCGAAAGCTCGATTTCCGTTTATGAGGATGAAAGATGGGGGATAATCGACTACTTTGTAAAGCAGAAGGAACTCGGCAGAATAAAGCATCTCGGCTTTTCCGCACACGGCAGAATCGAAAATATGAAGGATTTTCTTTCCCGCCACGGAAAAGAAATGGAATTCTGCCAGATACAGCTCAACTATCTTGACTGGGACTTGCAGGACGCAAAGGGCAAGTATGAGCTTCTGTCGTCCTTCAACATACCCGTATGGGTAATGGAGCCCGTGCGCGGCGGCAGACTTGTCAAGCTCGATGACGAAACCGTTTCCGCATTCAAGGCACTCCGTCCCGACGAAAGCGTTGCCGCGTGGGCGTTCCGCTTTATACAGGAACTGCCTAATGTAGTCGTCACGCTTTCCGGAATGTCCGACCTTTCGCAGATGAAGGACAATCTTGCAACCTACGAAAAGAGAGAGCCGCTTTCCGATAAGGAAAAGGCGGCAATAGAGCTTGCAAAGAAAAAGCTAAGCGATTCCGTTCCCTGCACCGGTTGCGGATACTGCAAGGACGGCTGCCCGATGGAGCTTGATATCCCGATGCTTATGTCGATGTATAATGAGATAAAATTCGAGGAGGACGCGTGGTTTACGACTTCGATGATGATGGACGCGCTTGCCGAAGATAAGCGCCCCACCGCCTGCATTGGATGCGGCGCCTGCGCCGCAATCTGCCCGCAGAATATAGAGATTCCCGAGCATCTTGCAAAGTTCGCGGATATCGTAAAAAGGCTTCCTTCGTGGGAAAAACTCTGCAAGGAGAGGGACGAAGCCAATAAAAAAGCCGCCGCGGAGCAGGATTCATAATTTATTCACAAAATAACAGTTGAATATTCATATTTGAGAGTATATAATACTAACATCTTGATAGAGGCGCAAGGCTCATTTAAGCGGAAATCGGCACTCAATAAGCCGAAGATTTCCGATGAGGGTGCTTTGCCGAAATGGAACGCAGATTGAGGGCGTTACCGTTGGGCATACGGAGAATATCCGTATGACTGTCACACAAACCGTGTGGAGGGCTATCGAACGAAGATACAAAATGTATTAGGCGTTCGGGCTTTCCGAACGCCTTTTGTTTTTGTAATTTATTTTGAAAGGATATATGACAATGAAAAGAATCATCACACTCGCACTCGCACTTGTAATCGCACTTTCCGCACTCGCACTTTGCTCATGCAAAGAGAAGGTTGACGCAAAAAAAGACCTCGAAAATGTCAAGTCCGCCGGCGTGCTCAAAGTAGGTATGGAATGCAACTATGCTCCGTACAACTGGACACAGAACGACGATAAAGACGGCGCAGTCAAGATTGCAAACGCAGCAGGCTATGCAAACGGCTACGATGTTCAGATAGCAAAGAAGCTTGCCGACAAGCTCGGCGTTTCGCTCGAGATTTACGCGTATAAGTGGGACGCACTTGTTCCCGCCGTCGAATCGGGCGCACTCGACTGCATCATAGCAGGTATGAGCCCCACCGCAGAGAGAAAACAAACCATTGATTTCACATCAAACTATTGGACATCCAACCTTGTAGTCATCATCAATAAGGACGGCGATATCGCAACCGCACAGAGTCTTGCAGACCTTGCCGGCAAGAAGATTGGCGCACAGGACGCAACATTCCACGCAGACGCAGTAAAGCAGATTGCAGATGTTCAGGCTACAATAATGGACGACTTTTCAACGCTTTACACCGCACTTACCGCAAAGACACTCGACGGATATATCGCAGAGGAGCCGACCGCTTGGGCACTTTGCTCTTCAAACGAATCAATTACATACATTCAGCTTGTAAATAACGGCACGGGCTTTACCGCTTCCGATGAAGATGTTGCGGTTGCCGCAGGTATCAGAAAAGGCTCAAGCCTTGCAACCGAGCTCAACGCCGCAATAGACGCATTGAGCACGGAAGAGCGCAACGCTCTTATGCAGCAGATGGTTGCTCTTGCACCCGCAGAGGAATAATTGAAAAAATAAGGAAACGGAATAGATGCAATTTTTTAATGATGTTTCCGTTGTATGGAAGAACTACGGCGGAACAATAATGAGCGGTATCGGCAATACGATGCTGATAGCGCTTGCGGGAACAATACTCGGACTTTTAATAGGTCTTATAAACGGAATAATCCGCACGATTCCGAAATCCAAAAACGGATTTGTGGCGGCTTTGCAGAAGGTTATAGGATTTATCATATCGGCGTATGTCGAGGTGTTCCGAGGAACGCCTATGATGGTACAGGCGATGCTGATATATTGGGGATACGCCTACGCAAACGGAGGCGCGACGCTTCCGCTGATTCCTTCGGGAATAGCCATAGTCTCCATAAACACGGGCGCATATATCACCGAGATAGTAAGAGGCGGAATAATCTCGATAGACAAAGGTCAGTTCGAGGGCGCCGCATCTGTCGGAATGAATCACATGCAGGCTATGCTCCATGTTGTTATACCGCAGGTAATGCGAAATATACTGCCGTCGATATCCAACGAATTTGTCATAAACATCAAGGATACATCAGTGCTCAATGTCATAGGTGTTACCGAGCTTTACTACTATGCGAATTCCGCGGCAAAGAACAGCTATAAGATATTCGCAAGCTTTGCAATCGCCTGCGTGATATACTTTGTTCTCACCTTTGCGATAACCCGCATTTTAAGGCTCATCGAGAAGCTTCTCGAGGGCAAGAGCAGCTACACAATCTTCGGCTCACAGAGTGACCCGGGCGCCGAGATACACATAGCAAAGGGGGCGCATTAAATGGAAACACCGGTAATAAAGGTTGAGCATCTCGTAAAAAAGTACGGAGAACACCTTGTCTTAAAGGATATCAGCTTTGAGGTCAACAAGGGAGATGTCATTTGCATAATCGGTTCTTCCGGCTCAGGAAAAAGCACCTGCCTTCGCTGTATCAATATGCTTGAAGACGCGACGGACGGGGATATATTGTTCCACGGCGAAAGCATTTTCGGAATGCGTAAATCGGAATTTCGCTCACGCGTGGGAATGGTTTTCCAGCAGTTCAATCTTTTTGACAATATGACGGTATTAAAAAACTGTATGATAGGTCAGACAGAGGTTCTCAAGCGTTCCGCGGCGGAGGCAAAGGAAAACGCTCTCAAATATCTTTCCAAGGTCGGAATGCTTCCGTACATCAACGCAAAGCCGAAGCAGCTTTCCGGCGGACAGAAGCAGAGAGTCGCAATAGCGCGCTCTCTGTGTATGGAGCCCGAGGTAATTCTGTTTGACGAGCCCACATCGGCGCTTGACCCCGAAATGGTCGGAGAGGTGCTCGAGGTTATGAAGGCGCTTGCGGCGGACGGACTTACGATGATAGTCGTCACGCACGAGATGGGCTTTGCAAGAGATGTTTCAAACAAGGTGATATTTATGGATAAGGGCGTTATCGCGGAAAGCGGAACACCCGAGCAGATATTCACCGCTCCCAAATTACAAAGAACAAAGGACTTTCTTTCGAGAGTTCTGTAATCAAAATAAAAAAACAGCCGGGTTTTCGGCTGTCAGTCTGCTGACAAAGTCAGCAGACTGAGCAGAGTGCTGAAAACGAAGTGATATTTTTCGTTCTTTTCTTCGTCGGCGTACAAATGTACGACAGAGGAAAAGAACGGAAAAAGGCAATAATGACGGGCTTACAAAGCCCGTCATTCCTCTTTTTTGAACCTGTGTTTAATTTT
>JAZQOM010000030.1:0-23691 GCA_045627885.1 Eubacteriales bacterium | reverse complement strand
TAACGGTATTGTCATAACCGGCGGCGGAGCGCTTGTTTACGGAATAGACAGACTTATAAGCAATGTCACCGGCATAAAAGCGAGAATTGCCGCAAATCCGCTTTTGTGCGTTGCAAACGGAACGGGTAAGCTGCTCGAAGGCATATCTTCCATTCCCGAGGGCGTTGTGAATATCTCACAACAGAGCTACGACAGATATTAACAAAAGGCAGAGGCGATACGCCTCTGCCTTCAGAGCACTGACAAACTCGTGCTACCGGCAATAAGTATTATTTTATACAAAAGATTTTATAAAACTGTTAAAAATTAAAAACAGGTACAAAAGAGGAATGACGGGCGTAATAAATACGCCCGTCATTATTGCCTTTTTCCGTTCTTTTCCTCTGTCGTACATTTGTACGCCGACGAAGAAAAGAACGAAAAATATCCCTTCGTTTTCAGCACTCTGTCAGTCTGCTGACAAAGTCAGCAGACTGAAGCCGTTTTGCGTTATGCAAAACGGCTTTGTTTTATAAAAAGCACTTTATTTTTCAAGCTTTGCAAGCACATCGGCAATCTGCTTGTCCACCGATTCGGGGCAGGTTCCGCCGAGGCTTGTGCGCTTATTGACGCAGGAAAGCAAATCTATTGCTTTGTAGACATCGTTGTCGATAAGCTCGCAGTATTCTTTGTATATTTCTATCGGAAGCGTTTCGAGCACCAAGCCCTCTTTAATGCAGCGCGCGACTATCTGCCCGGAAATTTTATATGCAGACCTGAACGGAAGTCCCTTTCCGACGATGTAGTCGGCAAGGTCGGTTGCACCGATAAAGCCGTTCTGCGCCGCTTTCTTCATATTTTCGGGGAGCGCCTTCATTTCCGAAATCATTCCCGTAAACACATCGAGGCACATACATACCGTATCAAATGCGTCAAATACGCTCTCCTTGTCCTCCTGCATATCCTTGTTGTATGCAAGCGGAAGCCCTTTCAGCACAGTCAAAAGCGCCGTCAGGTCACCGTAGACTCTGCCGGTTTTACCTCTGACAAGCTCCGCCATATCGGGATTCTTCTTCTGCGGCATTATCGACGAGCCCGTCGTAAAAGAATCCGAAAGCTCGATAAATTTGAACTCCCAGCTCGACCAGAGCACAACTTCTTCCGCAAAACGGGAGAGGTGCATCATCAGTATTGCCGTGTCCGATAGGAATTCTACCGCGAAATCGCGGTCGGAAACGCCGTCAAGGGAGTTTGCGCACACACTGCCGAGCCCGAGCTTCTTTGCCTCAAAAACTCTGTCGGTTTTGTAGGTCGTTCCAGCAAGAGCGCACGAGCCTATCGGAGATACCGCGGTACGCTTTTTGCAATCTTCGAGTCTGTCGATATCGCGAAGCAGCATCGAAGCGTACGCCATGAGGTGATGCCCGAATGTAATCGGCTGCGCCCTTTGCAGATGCGTATATCCGGGGCAAATAGCGTCGCGGTAGGTTTTTGCCTTGTCCGTTACCGCAAGAATCAGCTTTTTGGCTTTTTCGACTACTTCATCCGCCGCGGAGAGCAGATAAAGGCGAAAATCGAGCGCCACCTGGTCATTTCTGCTTCTTGCGGTATGCAGTTTTTTGCCGGTGTCGCCTATCCTTTTTGTGAGGACTTCCTCGACGAACATATGAATATCCTCGCAGCTTTCATCTATTGCAAGCGCGCCGCTTTCTATGTCCGAGAGTATTGCGGAAAGTCCGTCAATGAGCTCGGACGCCTCTTTTTCCGTGATTATGCCCGTAGCTCCGAGCATCGCGGCATGAGCCATACTGCCCGTGATATCCTCTTTATACATTCTTTTGTCAAACGATATCGAAGAGTTAAAGCAGTCCGCAAGCTCGTCCGTCTGACCGCTTGTTCTGCCTGCCCACATTTTTGCCATGTTCTCACCTCATTAAGCTTGTGCCGCCCGAGAATATCGGGCGGCATAGTGTTTTATTTTGTTCCGTCTACAATAGCCTGAACCTTTATCGGCAAGCCGTAAAGATTGATAAATCCCGCGGAATCCTTCTGGTCGTAGTCGCTTTCGCCGAAGGTTGCTATTGCTTCGCTGTAAAGCGAATAGTCACTCCATACGCCCGCTTTGATGATGTTGCCCTTGTAGAGCTTGAGCTTTACCTTGCCGGTAACCTTTTCCTGCGTTTTGTCGACAAACGCGGAGAGCGCTTCACGCAAGGGCGTAAACCACTGACCGTTATAGACAAGCTCCGCAAAGGTTATCGAAAGTCTCTGCTTTTCGTGAGCGGTCATCTTGTCAAGGCAAATGCTCTCGAGAGCTTCATGCGCCTTGTAAAGAATTGTTCCGCCGGGAGTTTCGTATACGCCGCGGCATTTCATGCCGACAAGTCTGTTCTCGACGATATCGATAATGCCGATGCCGTTCTTGCCGCCGAGCTCGTTGAGCTTTAATATGATGTTCTTTGCGCTCATCTTTTCGCCGTCGAGAGCTGTGGGAATGCCCTTTTCAAAATCGAGCGTGATATATGTCGGCTCGTCGGGAGCTTCTATCGGAGAAACGCCCATTTCGAGAAATCCCTTTTTCTCGTACATCGGCTCGTTGCCGGTATCCTCAAGGTCAAGTCCTTCGTGTGAAAGATGCCAGAGATTCTTGTCCTTGGAATAGTTTGTCTCTCTGTTTATCTTGAGCGGAATGTTATGAGCCTCCGCATAATCTATTTCCTCGTCGCGTGACTTTATGCTCCACTCTCTCCACGGCGCGATTATCGGCATATTGGGAGCAAAATGCTTTATTGCAAGCTCGAATCTCACCTGGTCGTTGCCCTTGCCGGTGCAGCCGTGGCATATCGCGTCGGCACCCTCTTTTTTGGCTATTTCGACAAGCCCTTTTGCTATGCAGGGGCGTGCGTGAGATGTGCCGAGAAGATAATCTTCGTAGACAGCGCCCGCTTTCATTGTAGGGATAATGTATTCGTCAACATATTCGTCGGTGAGGTCGAGAACATAGAGCTTTGACGCTCCGGTTTTGAGAGCCTTCTGCTCAAGTCCTTCAAGCTCGTCCGCCTGACCTACATTACCGGATACGGCTATTACCTCGCAGTTGTTGTAGTTTTCCTTCAGCCACGGAATGATTATCGAAGTATCAAGTCCGCCCGAATAGGCAAGCACTACTTTTTTAATGTTTTCTTTGTTCACAAAAAGCACCTTCTTTGAATATTTATACGGTAATTATATGCTTTTTCGCGGATATTGTCAAGAGATTGACCGAAAATTGCGTCCGCATTCACAAATTATACATTATGCACTCGAATTTGCATAAGAAAGCGGTTCTGCACTCGCAGAGCCGCCTTCCGAGTACGGAAAACTCGGTCTTGCGGCAATAAGCAAGAAATTTTCGGTAAAAAGAACTTATGTGAGCTGAAAAAACAGGATTAAAATTGAAAATGACGGGCGTAATTGTTGTGCCCGTCATTATTGCCTTTTTCCGTTCTTTTCCTCTGTCGTACCTTTGTACGCCTACGAAGAAAAGAACGAAAAAAATCCCTTCGTTTTCAGCGCTCGGCTTTCAGTCTGCTGACTGAAAGCGGCTCTGCACTCGCAGAGCCGCCCTTTTATATTGAGTTATTCGTCTTCTTCGTCTTCGCTTTCCTGCTTGGGAAGCTTTTTGACTATAGCCGATTCGATGTGTCTGTCTTCAATCTTTTCGACTGTGATATCAAGTCCGCAGACCTCTATATGCGGAGTATCTCCGTCCTTCGGTATTTCCGAAAGCTCGCTGTATATGAGTCCGCCGAGCGTCTCGAATTCATCATCCTCGGGAGGCGTCCATTCAATCTGCTCCGCCAACTCGTCGAGCGGCATTGAACCGGAAACTCTCCATGTGTCGTCCGAAAGCTTTTCTATGTCAAGCTCTGGCTGGGGGTCGAATTCGTCATATATGTTGCCGACAATCTCTTCGAGAAGGTCTTCCATAGTGACGATACCGCTCATTCCGCCGTATTCATCGACCAAAATCGCAAAATTTTCTTTTTTCTTCTGCATATCGCGGAAAAGCACATCGGCGTGAACAAGCTCTGGAACGAAATACGCGGACTGCAAAAGCTCTTTTATCGGTGTATCGAGCTCTCTGTGTCTGTCCATCAGAAAACGCTTCGCGTTGAGAATTCCCACAACATCGTCGAGGTCATCGCCGTATACGGGAAAACGCGACATACCCGTCGATTCTATCACCGAATATATATCCGCGTCGCTGTCGTCAAGCTGAATCGCCTGGACATTTGTACGGTGAACCATTATCTCCGAAGCGGTTATGTTGTTGAACTCAAAGACATTCTCAATCATATCCTTTTCGGTCGATTCGATGTTTTCGCTCTCCTCGGCGATGTCAACCATCATACGGATATCTTCTTCCGTAACTTCCTCGGGCTCGGCATTCGGGTCAATTCCGATAAGCCTGAGAATTCCGTTGGTGCATACGGTCAAAAGCCATACGAGCGGCTTCATCGCGGCGGCGGCAAACAAAATCACGCCGGAAACCGCGGAGGCAATCTTTTCGCTGTTTGCCATGGCGATACGCTTCGGGACAAGCTCACCGAAAACGAGCGTAATAAACGAAAGCACTATCGTTATTACGATGAGGCACAGAAATTCAATCGTGCTTGCCGAAAGCGGGGCGTTTTCCCACGCCTTTACTATGTATTCGGCTAGCTTTTCCGCAAAGCTTTCTGCGGCAAAGGCGCTGGCAAGAAATCCGGCAAGCGTTATACATACCTGAATGGTGGAGAGAAAGCGCGTGGGCCTTTCGACCATTTTGAGCATTTTAGTTGCTTTTTTGTTGCCGTCCTCGCTCTCTTTTTTAAGCTTGTTTTCGTTGAGAGAGATAACCGCTATCTCCGCACACGCGAAGAAAGCATTGATAAAAATGAGTATTACCTGTAAAAGTAAGGCACACCACAAGGGCACGTCCAAGGATTTATCCTCCGAAAAAATAAATTTACCGTATAATGATATACAGTATAAACGGTATTTTAGCACACAATATGCGCTTTGTAAAGTATTTTGCACAAAATTTTTTCCTCAAGAGCAATTAATTTGTATTGCTTTTCACAAATTTTTGTGTTACAATCAATATATAATACTGTGGAGGAAACCGGAAATGTTAAAGATTGCAAAGGGATACGACGCGGTGAGCAAAACCTTCAGGCTGCCCGAGCAACAGGTCAAGACGCTTGAGGCGATAGCCGACGAACATAAAATAAGCTTAAACAAGCTTGTGGTTCAATGCCTTCAGTATGCTCTCGAAAATATTGTGACCGATGTTGAGGTTCCTCAGATGTCATTTGAAGCAGAGCTTTCGGAAAACGGCAAGCACTGATAAGGCGGAGTATAATGAATTCGAGAATAAACAGAATAAACGAGGAGATTTCCAAAGAAATTTGCGCAATACTGCGCACCGTAAAAGACCCGAGAGTGGCGCAGGCTTTTATCAGCGTTACAAATGTCGATACTACGGCAGACCTCAAATATTCAAAAATATATTACAGCGTACTCGGCGAGCATGACGCGGAGCTTGCAAAGGGACTCAAAAGCGCGCTCGGCTACATAAGGCACGAGCTCGCTCAAAGGCTTGATTTGCGGATAACCCCCGAGCTTAAATTCATTCCCGATGACTCGATGGAAAAAGGCTCGCATATATCCGAGCTTATTGCAAAGGTAAGCAGAGAAAGCAAGTAAAAATGCTTGCAAATATATTGCATTGGAGATACGGCGTTGAAAAGGAAAGTCGGAATCACTAAAGCGGTGTCGCTTTTAAGGGACGCCGACAATATACTGATATTTACTCACGAGCGCCCAGATTTTGATACGATAGGCAGTGCCATGGCGCTTGAATATGCGCTTAAAAAGCTCGGCAAGACGGCGCAGTTTGTGTGCTCCGACAGGCTTTCCGAACGCTTTTATCTGATACGGGATAAACTTGATACGGAAATATCGATAAAGCCCGAAACGGTGGTATGCGTCGATATGGCGGCAGATACGATGTTCGGAAAATACCGCGACGAATATGCAGACAAGGTGCTTCTGTCGATAGACCATCACGCGACCGATACTCCTTACGCGAAATATACATATTGTGCTCCCGAAGCGTCCGCAACCGCGGAGCTTATATATAAAATTTGCACGAAGCTCGGAGTTTTGCAAGACAAAACGATTGCAAAATATCTGTACTGCGCCATATCGTCGGACAGCGGCTGCTTCAAGTACAGCAACACGACTTCGCAAACGCACAATATAGCGGCGAAGCTCATCGAAACCGGAATTGACCACGCGTATCTTGACCGCATGATGTTTGACACGCGCACAAAGGAGCAGATTGAGCTTGAGCGCAGGATTCTTCCGACGCTCAGATATTACGCAAACGGGAAGATTGCGGTTATGGCGGCAACTCTCGATATGTGCGAACAATCCGGAGCGGATATTTCCGATGTTGACGCTCTCGTTCAGATACCGAGGACTGTTGCGGGAGTAGAGGTCGGCATAATGATAAAGCAGCAGGACGAGAAAAAATACAAGGTTTCCGTCCGCTCAAACGATTACTTTGATTCATCGGCGTTTGCCGCACTTTACGGCGGCGGCGGTCATGTGCGGGCGTCCGGCTTTACGGTTTATGCAGATGACGCGTCAAAGCTCTCAGACGAAATTGCGTCGAGGGCGGAGAAATTGCTGTGAGTGAAGTTTCCGGCGCGCTGATATTCGACAAGCCTGCGGGAATCACCTCGCAGACTGCGGTAAATATCGTAAGAAGAGTATTCGGTACAAGAAGAGTCGGGCACACCGGCACTCTTGACCCGATGGCAACCGGCGTTCTCGTGATTCTTGTCGGAAGCGCGGTGAAGGCATCTGAGCTCCTTGTTACCGGAGAAAAAAGCTACGAAGCCGTAATAAAGCTCGGGCTTGCGACGGATACGCAGGACACTACGGGCAATATTGTCTCCCGATACGACGGTGTTCTCCCGTCTTATGAAGAGCTTAAAGCCGTGCTCCCAGCGTTTATCGGCGAAATCGGTCAGCTTCCGCCGATGTATTCGGCGCTTAAGGTTGACGGCAAGAAGCTTTATGAGCTTGCGAGAAAAGGAATTGAAGTCGAAAGAATCGAAAGAGACATCACGGTATCGGATATTAGCGCCGAAAAAACGGATAAACCCGACGAATTCATACTTAAGGTAAGCTGTTCAAAGGGGACATACATTCGCACACTGTGTGACGATATCGGCAAGGCGCTCGGTTGCGGTGCGGCGATGGCGGCTCTGCGCAGAACATCAAACGGCGGATTCGACATTTCGCAGGCAACGGATGAAGAAAAACTTAAGGCTCTCGAAAATCCGGAGAGCGTGCTGATTCCGACGGATGAGCTTTTTCCCGATTATCCCGCGGTAAAGCTTCCCCCGTTTTACTCAAAGCTCGCAAGGTCGGGAAATGAGATATACATTAAAAAGATTGGTCTTAATGCCGAGATTACTCAGCGATTTCGGATGTATGACGATTCGGGCAAATTCTTCGCGATAGCGGAATGCACGGATTTCGACGGCGGACTCGCTTTGAAAAATATAAAAATGTTTTGCTAAAGGAGAAAATATGAAAAACTTAAAGTTGAAGTATGAAACACCCGATGCAAAGAAAATCGAATATGCCGATGACGACATAATGGAAATAAGCGTCCAGAATGACGATGGCGACAACGGATGGGGAGAGTTTGTACCGATAATAAAGAAAAAGCTCACCGTTGACAACGATGATTGGACAGAAAATGTAAATTGACGCCATCGGGCATCACTGCGCGATGAATTTCCCTTATATTATATAAAATATGAAAAAACTATTGACAAGCCCCGTGTAAAGTGGTATATTTATGATACCTCTTTTTACGGGTGCTTTTTTTATGGCTGTTTTTGCTCCGTCGCATGAGCGGATAAACTGCAAAAACAAATCCGTAAAAACACGCCGTAAAGCGGATATTTCCGCAAGGAGGAAGGCAACCGCACGGTAAAACCGTGCAAATAAATTTACTCAGGAGGTGCCGAAATGAAATCCAATTCAAGAGTTCGTGTCACACTCGCCTGCACAGAATGCGGACAGAGAAACTACGACACGGTCAAGAACAAGAAAAACGATCCGGACAGGCTTGAGCTTAACAAGTATTGCAAATTCTGCCGTAAGCACACGCCTCACAAGGAAACAAAGTGATTAGGGGGATAGTTATGAAAGCAAGAAGAAGCTTAATACTCGTCCTCGCCGCAATCCTTGCGCTCACGATGTGCTCCTTCTCAGTCTTTGCAGAGGATGAAGAAGTCCTCGCCACCGTCACTGCAACAGCTCCCGACACAGCAGAAGCACCTGACGGCGCGATTGCAAACGAAGCTCTCGACTTAGCCGTATCAAGCGAAGAAGAACCCGTTGCCATTGTACCTGACGGAACGGTTCCCGAAAACGATGAACTTCCCGCAAATGAAGCGGATGTTATCGCAGACGGTGCAGGCGAAATCGAGAAAGCAGAGCTTGCCACAGACGACGCGGCTCCCGCAGACGGTGAAGAAGCTCCGGCAGAAGATGCCGAAGCCGAAGAGAAAACCGAGAATAAAAACGAAAAGAAGCGCTTTGTCGGTTCTGCCGGATTCTGGATTCTCGTTGTTCTCGGAGCACTCATTCTTCTTTTCCTTATTCTCTGGATTGTAAAACCTTCTTTCAGAGAAAAGATAAAGAAGCTCATTCGCGAATACAAGAGCGAGCTTAAAAAGATTGTATGGTCTTCCAAGGAAGATGTCATCAAGAATACGAAGACGGTAGTCGTTGCAATAGTCGTAACGGCGGTTGTAATAGGACTAATCGACCTCGGACTCGGAAAGCTCATCGACCTCGTAGGAAAGATAGGCTGACAAGCCGGCGGATACCTTTCATGCAGGTAGTCCACATTTTCTGAAAAAAGGAGAAGTCTTATGAGCGAAGAAGCAAAGTGGTATGTAGTCCACACATATTCCGGATATGAAAATAAGGTTGCAAGCAACCTCGAGAAAATAGTCGAGAACAGAAAGCTCCAGCATCTTATTTTCGATATAAAGATACCTGTCGAAAAGGTCGTAAAGGTATCCGGAGAAGAAACCAAGGAAGTTGAACACAAGCTGTACCCGAGTTATGTCATGGTCAAGATGATTATGAATGACGAGAGCTGGCATGTTGTGCGCAACATTCGCGGTTGCACGGGCTTTGTAGGCCCGGATTCCAAGCCGGTGGAGCTCACCGACGAAGAAATTGAAAAAATGGGCGTTGAAATAAAGACTGTCGACCTCACATTTGCAGAGGGCGATATGATTAAAGTTACAAAAGGCCCGTTTGCCGGATTTACCGGCAAGGTCGAGGAGATATCTCCCGACAAGAAAAAAGTCAAGGCTATCGTATCCCTGTTCGGCAGAGATACACCTGTTGAGCTCGAGACGGGCGATGTCGCTCCCGAAAAGCTCTGACTTTTACCGTATCCGTCCGCACCCTGCCAAGGTCGGATGAGAGTGGGAGGGGCGCAAATTTATAAGGTGCCCCGAAATCAAATCACCACATAAGGAGGAACAAACAATGGCAAAGAAAATTACCGGTTATATCAAACTTCAGCTTCCTGCCGGAAAAGCATCGGCACAGCCTCCCGTAGGTCCTGCGCTCGGTCAGCACGGCGTAAGCATCCCCAACTTCACCAAGGAATTCAATGAGAGAACAAAGAAGGATATCGGACTTATCATTCCCGTAATCATCACTGTTTACGCTGACCGCTCCTTCTCTTTCATCACCAAGACGCCCCCTGCATCCGTTCTTATCAAGAAGGCTTGCAACATTGAGAGCGGCTCCGGTGAACCCAACAAGAACAAAGTCGCAACCATCACAAAGGCTCAGGTTCGCAGCATCGCCGAGCTCAAAATGCCCGACCTCAATGCCGCAGATATCGACGCCGCTATGAGTATCGTCGCAGGTACCGCCCGCAGCATGGGTGTTACCGTAGCAGACTAAAGGAGGTTGCAACAATGTTTAGAGGTAAGAAATATCAGGACAGCGTCAAGGCTTACGACAAGACGCTTTCTTATGAGCCCGCAGAGGCATTCAAGGCTATGGACGGTATGTCCAAGGCAAAATTCGACGAGACTGTAGAAGTTCATGTCCGTCTCGGCGTAGACTCCCGTCACGCTGACCAGCAGGTCAGAGGTGCAATCGTTCTTCCCAACGGAACAGGTAAGACGGTACGCACACTCGTATTTGCAAAGGGTCCCAAGGCTGATGAAGCTAAGGAAGCAGGCTCCGATTTTGTCGGCGCAGAAGAGTTCGTTTCAAAGATTCAGGGCGAGAACTGGTTCGATTTTGATGTTATCATCGCAACACCCGATATGATGGGCGTTATCGGCCGTCTCGGTAAGATTCTCGGTCCTAAAGGACTTATGCCTAACCCCAAGGCAGGCACAGTAACGATGGATGTTGCAAGAGCCGTAAAAGAAGCAAAAGCGGGCAAGATTGAGTACAGACTTGACAAGACCAACATCATTCACTGTCCCATCGGCAAAGCTTCATTCGGTCCTGCAAAGCTTGAGGAGAACTTCAACACACTTCTCGGCGCAATCATCAAGGCAAAGCCTTCGGCTGCAAAGGGACAGTACATCAAGAGCTGCGTAGTAGCTACAACGATGGGCCCCGGCATCAAGGTTAACACCTCGAAGCTCGGCTGATTTATAAAAGCTCAGAGCGGCTCGGCTTATATCGATGCCGTATAGGATTTTATATCGCCGATAAGCAGGCAAAAACAACCGAATAAAACAAAAACAGGCTGAGCATTCAGCCTGTTTTTTTGCAATCCGAAGGTGATATTATGAGCAAAAAGCTCAACCGAAGAAGCGTATTGTCTGCTTTGGTTTTTCGGGCTTTTCACTCAAAGTTGCAGATATTTTTTAATTGTTTCAATGAGATTTTCCTCATCCGAGTCATCGCATCCGAGAACTCCGGATACGCTCGATTGCATTCCGACCGCGACGGAGAATGTATTGCCGCTATATGCAATAATCGGCTCGTGAAGCGCGGCTCTTGCCGTTCTGCGCAAAAGATACGCCGATGCCGTACTGTAATTTGCCACGGGATTTTTCCCAATATTTACGGAAAAGCCGATGCTTATTCTGCCGAAATCATCATTTACAAAAAAGCACAACTTTCCGTCCGTGCTTGCCGTCAGCGCGATGTCAAGCATACACAAAAGCTCCGTCGAAAAGATTTTTGAGTTGAATTCCGCGCGCGCCGATGTATTTGCGATATTCTTTGTTATGCGAATTCCGAAGACGGAGCTTTTCTGCTCAATAAACGATATTATATTCTCTGCCGTTCTCGCCGCCGACACGATTTTCGGAGCAAGAGCCGCTTTTGTGTATATTGCGTTTACGGTTGCGCTTCTTATTTTTTGCATAAAAACGGCATATTTTGCGTTGCATCCGAAGGCATCGGCGCTTGAATACAGCTTTTCAAATAATGCCCTTTCGTCTTCACGGCGGACAAGCTCGCCGAAATATTCCGGCAAAAATACGATGTCGAAGACATCCTCATCGGGTATCACGCACAAGCCGCATATACCGTCAAGCTTCGTAAAAGGCAGTACAAACAGCCCTTTTGAGCTTTCTATTCCCATTCTTATATCGGTAAATGTGTCATAGAACAGACTTGCAAGCTTTGTCCCGAGACGAATTTTCATTATCGCGTCAAAAGCCTTGTTTTTTGCGACAGTCATATATGAATATGTGCATCTTATCATCGGATATGTGCTTTCCGTCATTTTGCCGCCCCTTTGTCTGTATTTTTATCCGAAATTCCCAAAAGATTATCGCTTGTAACTCTGTAAAAGCGGCACAGCTTTATTATGTGCCGAACGGGAATTTCATTTGCGCCGCGCTCATATCTTGCGTACATCGTTTGCGATGTCCCGAGTAAGTCGGCTATCTCTTTTTGAGTCTTGTCGTTGTCTTCTCTTAAATCTCTTATCCGTTTAATATATTTCATTTTTATCACCGATATAAAGATATCATAGTAAATATATTTACTAATCCTTGCTGAAATTTCAGCTTTTCGCGGCGTGAGCGAAAAGCCGATTTTTCGGTTAAAAGCTGATATTTTCAATAAAGCGCTTCGAGAAATCTTCATTTCCGCCGAGAGCGATAACATCCGTTTTGCTTGATATGGCTTTGGTTTTTTCAAAAAGCGTTTTGTCGAACAGGAGCATTGCGGCGCCGCCGAGCGCGGCGTTGCCTATTGCGCGGAATTTTGCTTCGAGAGGCTTCGGAAAAAGTCCGATTTTCGCGGCACTTTTTGCGGAAAGCGACGAGCCGAATCCGCCTGCGACCGCAAAGTCGTCAACATCCTCTGCCGATATACCTGCTTTTTCGAGCAGTGTTTCGATAGCCGCGGAAATTGCCGCTTTTGCGAGCTGAACGGCGCGTACATCGTTTGCAGTCAGAGTGATTCCCGAAAGCTCGAGCGGCTTTTTTACCGCGCCGCTTTTGTCGATGCTTCCGTTTTGGAGAAATACCGCTATCGCGTCGGCGATGCCGGAGCCGCATATTCCGTCGGCTTTTGCGCCGCCTACCGTCGAAGCGACGGGAACTGCCCACTTATATTCAACTTTACATATAGCTCCCGTGCGGCTCGTCGTGCCGCAGGATATTCCCGCGCCCTCAAACGCCGGGCCTCCCGCCGCCGATGCCGCGTACAGCTTTCCTTTATGCTTGAGAATTATCTCGCCGTTTGTTCCCACATCGGCAAGGAGCGTTGTTTTGTCTGCATCGGCTATTCCGGAGTAAAGGACAGCCGCCGTCGTATCGGAGCCGATAAACGATTCAATAGGGCAGGGGAATACCGTTTCTGTGCCGCCGATATCCGCGCTCATGTCAAAGCGCTCCACGGGCGCAAACGGTGCTTTTGAAAGCACTTGAGGGCAAATCCCGAAAAATAGGTACATCATCGCCGTATTACCGACGGCGACGGCGCGCTTGACAAGAGTCCTGTCTATGCCCGCTTTTTCGCAGGCGGCGCAGATAAGTTCGTCCGTTTTTGCGCGAATGAGATTTTTAAGCTCCTCGGCGCTACCCGAAAGTGATGCCGATATTCTGCCCATCACATCGGAAGAAAAGCTCTGCTGCGGATTTATGTCCGCCGCTTCCGATAAAAGCACGGCGTTTTTCATATCATAGATGCGTACGACGACCGTTGTAGTGCCGATGTCTATCGCTGCGCCGAAGCCGTCTTCGCAGGGCGTGAGCTTCGGATATGAGTCTGTTACGATAAGCTCGTCTTTTTGCAAAAGCGTGACCTTCGCGTCGCCCGTAAGCCTTGCTCTGCACGCAAGCCGCAAGCCTTGCTCGACGGCGCTTTTTTCGCTTACATCGGGAGCGCAGAGAGAGCCTTCAACCTTGACGGCGCATTTTTTGCACACGCCGTTTCCGAAGCACGGGGCGCATACGGAGGCGCCCGCCTGCCTTAAAACATCTATGAGAAGCGGAGTGCCGCGAAACTCTTTTATTTGCGTGCATTTTCCGTTTTCTATTGTCAGCTTATGCAAGGCGAAAGCCCCCTTTCTTTTTGAAAAATGTATGGATTTTTGCGCGCTTGTGTGCTACAATCAAATAAAAGGCGGTGAGTTTTACGCAAATAAGAAAATCAACCCAAGCAGACCTTCCGAGAATGCTTGAAATATTCGACTGCGCAAGAAAATTTATGCGTGACACGGGCAATCCGCGCCAGTGGTATATGAGAGGCTGGCCGCCGGAGAGCCTTATAAGGAGCGATATTGAGGCCGGCAAGAGTTATGTCTGCACCGATGAGGGCAGAGTTGTCGGCACATTCTTTTTCAATTTCGGAGAATCGGTTGAGCCGACCTACCGCGAAATAGACGGAAAATGGCTCGGCAGCGATAACTACGGAGTCATTCACCGCATAGCGACCGACGGCACAAAGGGCGTCGGAACATTCTGCATTTCGTGGGCGTTTGAAAAATGCCGACATCTGCGGATAGACACTCATCCCGACAATATCGTAATGCAGAAGCTTCTCTCAAAACTCGGTTTTGAAAGATGCGGAATAATCAAAATTGTCGAGGACGACGACCCGAGAATCGCATACGAAAAGTTTTAGCTTTTGACTTTATCGAAGCCGTGTACCCAATCGGAGCAGCGGTAGTATATAAAATATATAACCGAGCTTATCGACCATGTTATCGGATACGCCCAATAAATCAGCTCTATTTTCCCGAACAGCTTCATCACCGTTAAAATATATGTTATGCGGAACACGCACCATACGGAGAGCATTACGGTCATCGGAACAAAGGCTTTTCCCGCGCCCCTGCATACCGCGGCAACAGAGTGCGAATACGCAAGCAGAAAATAGAACAGTCCCGTTGTGTGGGCGTGCATCGAAGCAAGACGGATTACTTCTTTTGTATTGTCAAACAACGCGGTGAGCTGAGGAATGAAGAAGTAAATAAGCGCACCTATTATTTCAGCCATAATAACGCCCGCGAGAATGCCGAAGCGGGCGCCTTTTTTTGCCCTGTCATGCTTTTTTGCGCCTAAGTTCTGGCTTATGAATGTCGATATCGCCATGGAAAAGCTCGTTATCGGCAGAAAACCGAAGCCCTCTATTTTGGAGTATGCTCCGTATGCCGTCGTAGCGAATTTGCCGAAGGAGTTTATCTCGGTCTGCACTATGACATTCGCAAAGCCTATGACGGAATTCTGCACTCCGGACGGCACTCCGTAACGGAGCGTCTCCCAAAGCATATCCTTATGTATGCGGAGCTTTTTTATCTCAAGCGAGAATATTTTTCCCGGTTTAAGAAGATACGCGAAGCACAGAACGACGCTTGCAACCTCCGACAAAACCGTGGCAAAAGCCGCCGACCATACGCCGAGTCCGAAGCCGCCGACGAAAACTATATCGAGCGCAATATTCAGAAGCGACGAGAAAATAAGATAAAAAAGCGGTCGTTTACTGTCGCCGACGGCGCTCATTATGCCGCGGCTGATGTTATACAAAACAAGCGCGAGCGCTCCGTAAAAATAATAGCGAAAGTATTCGATTGCCTGCGGAAGAATATCCTTGTCCGTCTTCATCCATTTAAGAAAAAGCGGTGTAAAAACTACTCCTACCACGGTAAGAAATACTCCGCAGATAATACCGAACACGATATCCGTGTGAACGGCTTTTGATACTCTGTCCTTATCTCCCGCGCCGAAGTAGCGCGATATCACTATTCCCGCGCCCATCGCGAGCCCTTCGAAAAAGCTGACAAGCAGATAAATAAGATTTCCCGACGACGAAACGGCGGCAAGGGCGTCCGTTCCGAGAAAATGCCCCACAATGAGAGA
Organism: Eubacteriales bacterium; assembly: GCA_045627885.1. Taxonomy (GTDB): domain Bacteria; phylum Bacillota; class Clostridia; order Oscillospirales; family CAG-272; genus CALCTE01. The sequence continues at coordinate 8,287 of JAZQOM010000030.1, read as the reverse complement.
GTCCGCGGTATTGTAAAGCTGTTGGAATACCTGACTTATAAAAACGGGCATGGCAAACGCAAGAATATGGCGGTACGGATTTCCCTCCGTCATATCGCTCGTCGAGCCCGCAAAAAGCTTTGAAAGCGCCGTAAAATCACCTTCTATCATATAAAGACATAATAGCACAAAAAAACGCCGTATGCAATAACAGAACTTGAAATCGAAGCAATTTAGGGATATAATAATATCGAGGTGAAAAAATGAAAACCATAAAAAGCGTTTATAAAGTGGGCAACGGCCCTTCAAGCTCGCATACAGTCGGCCCGTACAGCGCCGCAAAGCTTTTCGGAGAGAGATTTCCCGAGGCAGACGAATACAAGGTGACCTTGTTCGGCTCTCTTGCGTATACGGGAGAGGGACACGGCACGGGCAGAGCCGTAAAGTCGGGGCTTCCGAGCGCCGAGGTCATATTTGATAAAATAACAAAGGAATCCGAGCTCGAGCATCCCAACACGATGGTTTTTGAGGCGTATAAGGACGGAAAACTCATCGGAAAGAATCGCATATTCAGCATAGGCGGCGGCTCTATAAGGATAGAGGGTGAGAGCTCCGATGAGGAAACCGAGATTTATCCCGAAAAGAATTTTGCGGAAATTTCGGAGTTTTGCAAAAAAGAAAAGCTCTCTCTTGTGGAGTTTATCCGCAAAAGAGAGGGAGATTCCGTATTCCAGTATCTTGAGGGAATATGGTATGCGATGCAGAGAGCCGTCGAAGCGGGACTTTGCGCGGAGGGTGTGCTCCCCGGCGGCCTTGAGATAAAAAGAAAAGCGAAGTATTTGTATGAAAAGCGCTGCTACAACGAGCCGTCCGATGTCACAATGAACAGGGTGATAGCATCGTATGCTTACGCCGTGAGTGAGGAAAACGCCTGCGAAAATATCGTGGTAACCGCTCCTACCTGCGGAAGCTGCGGCGTAATTCCGTCAATCTTATACTATATGCACAACGACAGGGGCTTTCCGGAAGAGGAGATAATCGACGCGCTTGCCGTAGCGGGACTTATGGGAAACATAATCCGCACAAACGCAAGCATTTCGGGCGCGGAATGCGGGTGTCAGGCGGAGATAGGAAGCGCCTGCTCAATGGCGGCGGCGGCACTTGCCACACTGTACGGACTTGATATAAACAGAACGGAGTACGCATCGGAAATTGCGATGGAGCACAATCTCGGGCTCACCTGCGACCCCGTAAAGGGACTTGTGCAGATTCCATGCATAGAGCGCAACGCGGTTGCGGCGATGCGTGCGATAAGCTCGGTTAACCTTTCACGCTTTCTTGTTGAGACAAGAAAGATATCGTTTGACGATGTTGTTGACACGATGTATCGCACCGGCAAGGATATGGACGAAAAATATCGTGAGACATCGCACGGCGGACTTGCGGCAATTTACGCGGCAAAAAATTCGGAAAAATAAACATAGGCGGCTTTGCAAACGCAAAGCCGCCATTCTGTTGCAATTTTATCCCACGGCTTTTCGCAGAGCCGTGAATATTTTTTGCTCCTCACGCGAAATCTTGACCTGCGAAAGTCCGAGAATTTCCGCCGCCTTTGTCTGCGAAAGTCCCTTGTAGAACCGCAAGGCAACTATTTGCCGCCACATCTCGGGCAGTTTTTTTATCTCGTCTCGCAGCGCGATTTTTTCTATCATCGCGTCGGTGTCGTCCTTTCCTATAAGCTCGGCAAGCGTCGGTTCGTCGTCATCCTTTGCGGTATCAAGCGACACTACGGCACTTCCCGCGCCGAGCGCGAATACTGCGTCTTCCTCCGATATTCCGCACATGGCGGCAAGAGCGCTTACCGTCGGCTCTGAGCCGCCCGACGCGATTATTTCGTCGCGCTTATGAAGTAAAACGGCATAGTTTCTCTTTGCGCTTCGCGATACCTTTACCGTTCCGTCGTCGCGCAAAAATCGCTTTATTTCTCCGACGATAAGCGGCACGGCATAAGTCGAGAGCGCCGTTTTGTAGCTTTCATCAAAGCAACGCACCGCTTTGATGAAGCCGAGCGTGCCTATCTGAATTAAGTCTTCCGTATCCGTTCCTCTGCCCGTAAAGCGCAGAGCTATACTCCGCACAAGACCTCCGTTTTGCGACACGAGCTTTGCGAGAGCCTCCGCATCTCCGTTTTTTGCCTTTATCGCAAGGGCGGAATTATCGCTGTAATCCATATTGTGACCTCCGAAAAAGATATGTATTACAGTTGCTTTTTCATAGTCACCTTTGTTCCGGCGCCCGGCTTTGAGCGCACCGTGAGCTTGTCCATAAAGCTTGCCATTATCGCAAAGCCCATTCCGGAGCGCTCACCGCTTGTGTCGGTTGTGTAGAGAGGCTCAAGAGCCTTTTGCACATTCTCTATGCCGCAGCCCTTGTCTTTTACTATGACGGTCAGCATTCTCGACTCGTCGAATGCCGCCGCAAGAGTAATTCTGCCGCCGCCGTTTTTGTATGCGTGGACGATGCAGTTCGTCACCGCTTCGGAGACGGCGGTTTTTACATCCGCAACCGCATCGACCGTGGGGTCAAGCTGTGAGACAAACGCCGATATAACCATGCGTGAAAAAGCTTCGTTTGCCGACCTTGCCTCTGTTTCGAGCACAAATCTGTTGAGATATTTTTTCATATTTCCTCCTGCTATACGGGTTTTGTGTCATAGAATTTTACAAGCTTGTCCGCCGCCGCCATTATGAGAATTCGCTTTGTCTTTCCCTCGGGGACTATCACCGCGGTATTTCCGCCGCGATTTTTCATATTGCGGTATCTTCCGAGAACAAGCCCGATGCCAGAGCTGTCCATAAAGCTGACGCCGCTTAAATCGAGATACAGCACATCCGGCAGATATTTTGAGCACGCCTTGTCTATCTCGTCCCGTATCGCCTTTGCGCTGTGGTGGTCTATGTCGCCCGTTATTTCGGCACAGAGCCCGTTTTCTTCAAGTGTGAATGAGACTGTCATTTTTCCTCCGCAAAAAAATAAGAAGTATTCCGAAAACAGAATACTTCTTTTTATCCGTAAATTTTGTCAAAGCCTGTACGCTTTTTATTTTTTGAGAGCTTCTTTTATTTCCGACGCTAAAAACAGTGAGCCGAAGCAGCAGACGACGCCGTCATTTCCCGCCGCGTTTCGCGCAAGCTCCAATGCTTTTGCAAGACTTTCGCACGGAGTGACATTTTTGCATACTTCCGATACTGCCGACGCAATAACCTGCGCCGATGCCGCTCTGCCTATATCCTTTGCCGCCGCGGTGAACACCGTATCCGAATCTTTTATCACGGCTTTTATAACGCTTTCGGAAAGATGGTCTTCGCACATACCGAGAACAAAAACCCGTTTTTTATCCTTGTATGCGGCAGACAGAGTTTTTTCGAGAGCCTTTGCGCCGCCCTCGTTGTGAGCGCCGTCGATAATTACATCGGGATTTGTCGCCGCTTTCTCGAATCTTGAGGGATGAGATATATCGGCAAAGCCGTCTTTTATGTTTTCTTTTGTTATTTTTGCGCCGAGCTTTTCAAGCAAAAACAGCACTTCCAATGCCGCCGCCGCGTTCGAAGCCTGAAATACTCCGCGCAGGGCGATAAAATATCTTTCATTATTATATGTAAACTCCGTGCCGTTTTCGCATAGCTTTATGCAAGACGGAGCCTTTGCAACGGTAAGCGGAGCGTTTTTTTCTTTTGCAAAGCGCTCTATTGCTTCGGAGGCTTCGGGATATTCCTGCAAATAACTCACGCAGGGAATTCCGTATTTTATTATGCCGCATTTTTCCGCGGCTATTTCTTTTACGGTATTTCCGAGTTGTTTTTGGTGGTCCAAAGAAATCGACATAATAAGTGAGACAAGGGGGGATATAATATTCGTAGCATCAAGCCTTCCGCCGAGTCCCGTCTCAAATACGACATATTCACATTCGCTTTGCGCAAAGAATAACAGTGCGCAGAGAGTGATAAGCTCGAATTCTTTTATATCGCCGAGCTTTTCCGTATCGAGCGCCTCGGCATAAGGGATAAAGTAATTCAGCGCATTTACAAATTCGCTTTCCGTTATCTTTATTCCGTCAATCGAGATTCTTTCGCAGAAGTCCTCAATATGCGGAGAGACATACAGCCCCGTTTTGAAGCCGGCCTTCGAAAGCACGGAGGCACACATCACCGAAGCACTGCCTTTTCCGTTTGTTCCGGCAATATGAATGAATTTTATGCCGCGGATTTTATCGTAAAGACCGCAGTCCTTTGCGATTCTGTCCACACGGGCAACACCCGGCTTTTCGCCGAAGCGACTTTTGGAGCCGATATATTTAATTGCGGAAGAAAAATCGCTCACTTCCATACTATTGCCTCCGAATAAAACGGTGGCTGCCGCATACGCGGCAGCCGTCGCCGTTATTTCTGCTTTTTGAGCTTTTCTATGCTTTCGATGACATTCGCAAGAGCTTCCTTGTGCTTTGCAAGCTTTGCCTTTTCGCCCTCAACAACTGCGGCGGGCGCGCGGGAAACGAAGTTCTCGTTTGAGAGCTTTTTCTCCACAAGTCCTACCTCAGCCTCGCACTTTTCGCGCTCTTTTTCAAGGCGGGCAAGCTCTTTTTCGATATCAATGATATCCGCAAGCGGAATATAGCACTTCGCGCCTGCGCTTACTGCCTGAACCGCGCCGTCGTCGCTGTATCCGTCAACAAAGAACACCTCGGAAGCCGAAGCGAGCTTTGTAAAGTAGATTGCAGTCTGCTCGTTGAAGCTGTCCTTATACTTGCTGTCGATATACAGAGCCGCTTTTCTTGACGGCGGAACATCCATATCTCTGCGGACATTTCTTATCGACTTGATTGCCGCGATAATTCTGTCCATGCTCTCCTTGCTTTCGTCAAAGTCGACGGCTTTGTCATACTGCGGGAATTCTGATACCATTATGCTGCCCGATGTTCCGGGAAGGCTCTGCCAGATTTCCTCTGTGATGAAGGGCATAAACGGATGCAGAAGCTGCATACAACGCGCAAGAACAAAGGCAAGAACATTCTGCGCAACCTTTCCGTCTTCGCTGTCGCGTTCTGCAAGACGCGGCTTTGCAAGCTCGATGTACCAGTCGCAGAAATTATCCCACATAAAGTCATAGACTTTTGCAAGAGCGATGCCGAGCTCGTATTTGTCCATATTCTCGGTAAACTCTTTGATAAGCGTTTCGAGAAGCGAAAGAATCCACTTGTCGGCAAGCCCGAGATTTTCTTCTGCGGGAAGCTTTACATCGTCTATATCGAGATTCATCAGTGCAAATCTTGCGCTGTTCCATATCTTGTTGCAGAAGTTTCTCGCCGCCTCAATCTTCTCGTCGGAAAATCTCATATCGTTTCCGGGGGCGTTGCCCGTAAGAAGCGCATAGCGGAGAGCATCGGCGCCGTACTTGTCGATTATTTCAAGCGGGTCTATGCCGTTTCCGAGCGATTTCGACATCTTTCTGCCCTGCGCGTCGCGGACAAGTCCGTGAATAAGCACGGTGGAAAACGGCTTCTTGCCGGTGTGCTCAAGTCCCGAGAAAATCATTCTCGATACCCAGAACGAGATGATATCGTAACCGGTGACAAGCGTCGAGGTCGGGTAGAATCTTTGATAGTCCTCCGTGTTGTCGGGCCAGCCCATCGTTTCAAAGGGCCAGAGAGCCGAGCTGAACCAAGTGTCGAGTACATCTTCCTCTTGTCTGAGCTCTGCGCCGCAGTCGGGGCAGGTGAGCATATCTTCCTTTGATACAAAGGTTTTGCCGCAGCTGTCGCAGTAGAACGCGGGAATTCTGTGTCCCCACCAGAGCTGACACGATATGCACCAGTCGTGGATGTTTTCCATCCAGTTCATATATGTTTTTGTAAATCTCTCGGGCACAAATTTGATTTCGCCGCTCTTTACGGCTTCGATAGCGGGCTTTGCGAGAGGCTTCATCTTAACAAACCACTGGTCGGAGCTTACGGGCTCGACCGTAGTCTTGCAACGGTAGCAGGTGCCGACATTATGAGCATACTTTTCAACCTTTACAAGGAATCCGCCGGCTTCGAGGTCAGCAACCATCGCTTTTCTTGCCTCGTATCTGTCCATTCCGTTGTACTTGCCTTCAAAGCAAATCTTCGCGTCATCGTCAATTACGCGCAATACCTCAAGACCGTGCCTTTGTCCGACTTCAAAGTCGTTGGGGTCGTGAGCGGGAGTTATCTTAACGCAGCCCGTACCGAAGTCCTTTTCGACATATTCGTCCGCGATTATCGGAATCTCTCTGCCGACAAGGGGAAGAACGAGCATTTTTCCGACGATATCCTTGTATCTTTCATCGTCGGGATGAACGGCAACTGCGGTATCGCCGAGCATAGTCTCGGGACGCGTCGTTGCAACGGTGAGATACTTGTCCGTTCCCTTTATGGGATATCTTATGTGCCAGAAATTGCCCTGCTGCTCCTCATACTCGACCTCCGCGTCGGAAAGCGCGGTGCGGCAGTGCGGACACCAGTTGATGATGCGGTAGCCTCTGTAAATAAGTCCCTTGTCATAGAGGTTGACAAACACCTCGCGGACTGCTCTCGAGCAACCCTCGTCCATAGTAAATCTCTCTCTGCTCCAGTCGCAGGAGGAGCCGAGCTTTTTGAGCTGGCTTATGATGCGGTCGCCGAATTTGTTTTTCCAGTCCCAAACTCTCTCGAGGAACTTTTCTCTGCCGAGGTCGTATCTTGTAAGACCTTCGTTTACGCGGAGATTTTCCTCGACCTTAATCTGCGTTGCGATGCCGGCGTGGTCGGTACCGGGAACCCACAGAGTGGAAAATCCCTGCATACGCTTGTAGCGGACAAGAGTATCCTGCAAGGTTTCGTCAAGGGCGTGTCCCATGTGGAGCTGTCCCGTTACATTCGGAGGCGGAATAACAAGCGAAAACGGTTTTTTCGACTTGTCCGTATCGGGAGCAAAATATCCAGCGTTTGTCCAATCGGTATAGATTCTGTCCTCTATATCCGACGGTTTATATACTTTTTCGAGTTCTTTTTTCATATAAATACCTCTGTATATTTGTCTTACATTACATAATATCATAACAAATTCTTCATGTCAATCATAGTGCGCTCAAAATATGAATAGTATATATCGAAAAAATCAAAAGATGAAAGGAAATTTACGATGTACAAACCCGAAGGCAGAAACAAAAGCATTTACAGGTACACGACAAAGGAGCTCTACGCCGCGCAGAAAAGCGGGGCAATCTTAGAGGGCAGAGTCAAGATGTGTACGGAGAATCATTCTCTGATACTTGACCTCGGCGGCGCTGTCGGTGAAATCCCGAAAAGTGAGGCATTACTTCCGCTTTTCGGCTCAAAAACGAAGGATATTGCGATAATCAGCAGAGTGGGAAAGCCCGTCTGCTTTAAGGTAAAAGATTTATATACCGATGCGGACGGAAAGCCGCACGCCGAGCTTTCGCGTGCCGCGGCGCAGGCGGAGTGCTACGAAAACTATATATCAAAGCTCACCTGCGGCGACATAATAGAGGCGAGAGTGACTCATGTTGAGCAGTTCGGCTGCTTTGCCGATATCGGTTGCGGAATAATTTCGCTTTTGCCGATAGACTGCATTTCGGTATCGAGAATAGAGTCTCCGTCGCAGAGATTTTCGGTAGGTCAGGATATATATTGCGCCGTCCGCGAGATAGATGAAGAAACCGGCAGAATACTGCTCACGCATAAGGAGCTTCTCGGCTCGTGGGAGGAGAATGCAAGCGCATTTTCGGCGGGGCAGACCACCTGCGGTATAATTCGGAGCGTCGAGGACTACGGCATATTCGTCGAGCTTGCGCCTAATCTTGCGGGGCTTTCGGAGCCTTTTGAGGGCGCTCGTCCTGGAATGAGCGCCACCGTGTTTATCAAGAGTATTATACCCGAGCGTATGAAGATAAAACTTGTGATAATTGACCTCGGCGAAGAAGCGGCATCCGACAAGACCGTCAAGTATTTTCTTCCCGAAAATCGGCATCTCGACTATTGGTGTTATACTCCGGCGTCGTGTGAGTGCACGATTGATACTCAGTTTTAATCTTCGGCTACACCCGATATGACGGCACTCGAGAAACGCCGCATTACTTTGTTCCCGCAGGACGGTCTTCGCTCGGACTTACGGACAGTAAGCCCTTCGTTTGCCCGCCTGCGGCGTCGCGTCCTGCGGCGTTTTCGAGCACCGCAGTTTCCGTTAGCTTTTTTACTTTTGATTACACCAATTTACCACGCCGCATGATA
>JAZQOM010000029.1:0-17150 GCA_045627885.1 Eubacteriales bacterium | reverse complement strand
GTTATATATTCAAAGGTTTGAAAGAAGCGCCGACGCCGCTTTTACCGCCTTGTCGATTTTCTTTTTGAAATCGGACTTCTTCTCACAGCAAGTGAGCTTATGCACCGTAAATCCCACGGTCATACCGATACCGAGTCCGAGAACCATTCCCTTGCAAAGACATTTATTTTCGGTAGTAAACATCGTTTTTCCTTTCTGATATGCATATCGGGCGATTTATCGCCGATGATATTTTATGCATAAAATTTCGGCATAAACGCGGCATTTTTTGTATTTTGCTTGCAAAAATTCCGTTTATGTGATAAATTGGAACAAACGAGGTGAATTTTTATGAAATGGGTAAAAGCCGCACTTTGCGCTGTGCTTGCGATTGTTATGCTGACTTCCTGCGCCGAAAAACTGCCGTCGCTGAAGTCCGTTGAGGGAAGCTACGGCGATGTCACATTCTCGATTTGCGACAAGGCGGAAAAATATAACTACACAAGCGATGTGTTTACAGAAGAAAAAGAATCCGGCATTTACGCGAAATCGGAGCTTATCGCAAAATGCAAAATCGTATCCGTTGACGAAATGCGCGTTGATGTCAATATGCCTATGGAGCAGATAATTCCCGCGGAGGAAAGCGACACCGGCGAAGAAGAAAAAATCACCGTGTATTACCCCGTTACGGCATATATCGAGCTTCTCACGGTAAAACCGGAGAAGATATATCACGACAGTAAAGAGAGCGCCGAAAAGGGCAAAAAATTCCGGGTTATGACGAGAGTGTCGTCGCGTATGTGGGACAAAAGCGCGATACCGCTTTTTGAGGGCGATGAGTGCATTCTGTTTTTGCAGAGCTCCGAAGCCGAAGACGATATAATGAAGATAAAATCCCGCAAAATCGCAGACTATATCCTGTACGACAGCAGAAACGGCGTTATCAAGAAAACAAAAGACGGTTATATATTCGATAAATCGCAGGAATTTCTCTCAAAGGGCTCAAAGGAATTTACGGCAGGAAGCTTTGATGAGCTCAGCGCCGAGGAGAAAAAATGCTTTGAAAACGCCGAGGGCTACGCGGAATTTGCAAAAGGTCTTTTCATCGCAAAAGAGGTTGACGCCGCGATAGAAGACAATGTAAGATACTATTACGACAAATAAATAAAAAAGGGGGCTTTGCACAAGGCAAAGCCGCCTTTTTTATTCTTTGAATGTAAATGTAAACACCGCGCCGTCCTTGCTTTCCGCGCAAAGAGTTCCGCCGTGCGCGTCCATAATTGTCTTTGCAATCGAAAGCCCTATCCCGTGCTTTCCGTTCTTGCCCTTGTAAAAGCGGTCGAAGATGTGCGGCATATCCTCCGCGTCTATTCCGTCGCCGTCGTCACGCACCGTGACGCTCACCGACTTGCCGCTTTTTTCAAGAGTGACCTCAACCTTGCTCTTTGCATATCTTATGCCGTTTGATATGACATTCATAAACGCACGCAAGAGCGCCTCGGGATTGGCGTTGACCAACACCTCCGACTCGGGAAGCGTCAAAACTATTTTCTTTTCGCCGCCGACCGTCAGCCCGTCGAGCTTTTCCTTTGCCGTGCGAAGAATATCGCAGATATCGCAGGGCGAAAGCTCAAGCAAATTCATATCCACCTTTGATATGTAAAGCACCTGCTCAAGCATATCCGAAAGCCGCTTGCTCTCATCCACGATAACGCCGGCGGCATCCTTGTCGTCCTCCCATACGCCGTACTGTATGCCCTCGGCGTAGCCTTGAATCGACATGAGCGGAGTCCGCAGCTCGTGCGATACATTCTGGAAAAACTGCTTCTGGTCTTTGTCGTATTTGTCGAGCTTTTCCGCCGCGGAATTCATATCCCGCAAAAGCTCGGAAAGCTCCTTTGTGTTGAAGTCGTAGTCCTTGTGCTCAAATTCGCCGTGTCCTATATCGTTTGCAAAAGAGCAGAGCTTCTTGACGGGACGCGAAATGTTGTCCGCCACCAAGAATACCGCAATTATCATCACGGCGACCGCAAAAAGCACGGTTATACGCAGAAATCTCTGGCTGTCCACTATCGCTCCGTCAAACTGACCGAGGTCGGAGAAAACCACGATACTGCAATCCTTGTATTCTTCACTTGTGCCGAGCGAGAGCTTCATCATCACGAATCTGCCGAAACTGCCGCTCACATAGCGAATCTTTCCGTTTTGAACGGATGAGCCGGAAGCCTTTTTTGCAAGAGCCTCAACGGCTTCTTTTTTTGCGGCATAATCGTAATTTATGTTGGAAATGATACTGCCGCGGCTTCCGCTTATCATAACGGCCTCTATCTCGGCGGAAGCGTAAATTCTTTTCCGAATTTCGCCCGAAAGCTCATCTCCGAAGCGTGCGCTGTCCTTTCCGTACTGCTTTGCGTACTCGTCGGAAAGCTCATCAAACTGCAATATCTGCTTCTTGATTCTGCCGTTCATATAGCCGGAAATCATCAGGCTGAACGCAATAACAAGACATAGCATTACCGCCACAAGAGATGCGCCGTATGCAAAGAACATTTTTGTTCTTATGCTGAGCTTTCTCATATCAAAGCACCTTGCTTAAGAACTCTTTTAACCTTTCGCTCTTGGGATTTGTAAAGAATTCTTCGGGACTTGCGTCCTCCGCAATTACGCCGCCGTCCATAAACAGAACTCTGTCGCCCACTTCTCTTGCAAAGCTCATCTCGTGGGTGACGACGACCATCGTCATCTTATTTGCGGCAAGCTCCTTCATAACATCGAGAACCTCACCGACCATTTCGGGGTCAAGTGCAGAGGTAGGCTCGTCGAAGAGCATTACCTCGGGGTCCATGCAAAGCGCTCTGACTATCGCTATTCTCTGCTTCTGTCCGCCCGAAAGCTGTGACGGATACGCGTCCGCTCTGTCGGCAAGACCTACTCTTTCGAGCAGAGCCATCGCTTTTTCTTCCGCCTCTTTTTTAGACTTTTTGAGTACCTTTATCGGGGCGAGAGTCATATTTCCGAGAACCGTCATGTGCGGAAAAAGATTGAAGTGCTGAAAAACCATTCCCATCTTCTGACGGTGAATGTCGATGTTTACCGATTTGTCGGTGATATCGACGCCGTCGAGAAGAATCTTGCCCTCCGTCGGAACCTCAAGCAGATTGAGGCAGCGCAAAAATGTGCTTTTGCCGCCGCCCGAAGGCCCGATTATAACAGTAACCTCTCCTCTGCCGAGCTCCGTCGTGATTCCTCTCAGAACTTTTTTTGAGCCGAAGTTCTTAATAAGCCCGTCAACCTTTATAATTTTATCAGTGGTCACTGCTTCTCAGCCTCCTTTCCCAGATGTTCATAAGCTTTTCAAGTCCCATTACTATTACAAGATAAATAAGCGCAACTACTATGAGCGGGAAAAACGCCGAATATGTGACGCCGCGCACCGCGTCGCCCGCTTTGGTGATATCCTCGAGAGCAACATAGCCTGCGACAGAGGTCTCCTTTAAGAGCGCGATAAATTCGTTTCCGAGCGCGGGAAGAATATTCTTGAATGCCTGCGGACAGATTATGTATATCATACTCTTTCCGTAGCTGAATCCGAGGCTTCTGCCCGCTTCCATCTGACCTTTGTCAATGGACATAATGCCGCTTCGCACGATTTCCGCAACATAAGCGCCGGAGTTTATGCCGAATGCCAGAATAGCGGCGAATATGCCGTTGCTTACCGACACGAGTATTATAAAATACATAATCATAAGCTGTACGACAACGGGAGTACCGCGAATAACGGTAAGGTAAATCCTGCAAATTCCGTTGAGGAACTTAAGCCTGCCGGTAGTATCATAGGTCGAGCGAACCGCGGCAATAAGAAATCCGAGTATGATACCGATAATGAGCGCGCCGAATGTAATTTCAAGTGTGACGAGAAGTCCGTTTGCAAACATCTTCCAGCGGTTTTCCACGATAAGCGTCGTGTAAACTCCGTCCTCTATGTCCCACCATATTTTTGAGAAAAAGCTCTTATACATCTCAAAGGTCTTTTTATCGGCGACCTTTGCTCCGCCGTATGAATATACCGTTCCGTCTGAAGTTGTCACACTCACAAGTTTTGCGGAAGCGGGCAGCTCTGCCGGACACGGGATTTTGAGTGATGCCGTGCCGGATATTTCAATTTCTTTCTTTGTGCCGTCGGGGAGCTTATAACAGAGCGACACAAGTTCTTTTTCTTCCCTGCTCTCGCCCAAAAAAATCTTTACATTCTCATATTCCTCTTCGCTTGCAAACACTGACGGCGTAAGCGCGAGAATAAGCATAATGAGTGCAAGGGCGAAAATAATAATGCGTTTTTTCACTGTTTTACCTCTTTGCGTGTTTTCGTCTTAACGCAAGGCGACCGGGGCGGCTTTTGCCGCCTCGGTTACCCGCATTTTATTTACATTTTATGTATAGTACAATATTATCATCATACTCAATAATTGTCAATCGTTCTTTTTGGAATCCTTTATCACAAAAACAACACCGACAACTATAAAAGCGATAATCAACAACAAGGTTACAATGTTAGACAAGTCGGGACCATTTGCAAGCTTTTCATACAATTTGTTCGGAATTGAACCGATGGCTGCCATAACACCGATGACAATAAAAATAATTCCCAATGTCTTCTTTTTCATAATAAATATTTCCTTTTAATGATTATTCCTTGACGATGATTACCTGAACGCCGGTTGCGTAGGTATCGGAGAAGTTAATCTTCTCAAGTCTTTCGTCGGTAACGGTCATACCTGCCATACCGAAGTCAATCTTGTGAGATTCAACGGCGCCGATGATTGACGAGAATTCCATATCCTGAATCTCGAGCTTGTAGCCGAGCTTGTCGCAGATTGCGTGAGCTATCTGTGCGTCAATACCGGTTATCTCACCGTTTTCGCCCTTGTACTCATAGGGCTGGAAGGCTGCGTTTGTTCCCATTACGAGAGTGCCCTTCGATGTATCTACGCCCTCGGGTGATACATAGGGGCAGGTTCCGGCTGCTTCGCCGATGAAGTTCTTGACAATCTGGTCGATTACGCCCTCTTCCTTGAGCTCCTTAAGTGCATTGTTTACATTGTCGAGAAGCTCGGTGTTGTCCTTTGCTATTGCGATTGCGTAATCCTCATTTGCAAAGGGCTCTTCGAGAATCTTGAGTCCCTTGTTCTCTTCAACGAATTTCTTTGCGGGCTCATTGTCGATTATAACGCAGTCAATCTTTCCGCTTGTAAGAGCGAGAATCGCATCGGGAGCTTTGCTGAATTTGCTTAACTTTGCACCCTTTACATCGGAGGCGTAGATGTCGCCGGTAGTGCCGAGCTGAACGCCAATCTTGGCGCCTTCAAGGTCTTTTATCGATTCGACTTTCTTTGCGGTTTCTCCGCAGGAAGCAAGTGTGCATACAGACACTGCAAGTGCTGCGACGAGCGAGACGATTTGTGTGAGCTTTTTCATTTTTAATCAAGTCCTTTCGTGACGGGGCTGCCGTCTTTTTTATTACGCTATGGATTCTATCACCTCAAAAAGCCTTTGTCAAGTATTTTTATGCAAAAATTTTAATATTTTTTGCATATTTTATTAGTATATACGATATTTTGTGCATAAAGCATAAAATATTGATAAAAATGCGGCAATTTCGGTTCATATTGGATTTATAAAGGAAAGATTTGCAAAAACACTTGACAAATTCTCAAAAACAATTATACTGTTTTTAGCACTTGAGCACCGAGAGTGCTAAAAACATTCAAAAAACGGCGGTATATAAGATAAAATGGATATAAGTGACAGAAAAAAACAGACTCTGCGTTATATCGTGGAGGCTTATATCAATCAGGGAGAGCCCGTCGGCTCAAGATATCTGACGGATTCAAAAAAGCTCCCCTGGTCAAGTGCGACCGTCCGCAACGATATGATGGAGCTTGAAAGGTGCGGATATTTATATCAACCGCACACATCTGCCGGGCGTATTCCCACCACCGCGGGATATGAAGCCTATGTCAATGAGCTTATGGAAGACTACAAGATGACCGTAAGCGAGGTTGAGGCGATAAACAAGCTTCTCTCGTTCAAGCTCTCGGAGCTTGACAAGATAGTAAAGAATGTCGGCAAAATAGCATCGCATCTGTCAAACTATACGGCGGTAACACTGCAGCCCAAGGAACACGGCATATTCGTCCGCCGCTTTGAGATTATGCGGCTTGACGCAAGGAATTTTGTGCTTATCACCGTCACATCGAACGACGCGGTAAAGAGCAGTCATCTCCGCGCAGGCTTTGAGCTGACCGACGAGAATACCGAAATGCTCAAAACCGTAATAAACAAATACTTTACGGGGCTTGTGCCGGAAATGATAAATCTTCCCGTAATATCGGCGGCGGAGAGAGCAATGGGGCAATACGCTTCGATAATCGCCCCCATTATAAGAATAGTAAACGATTCTCTATCCGATATCGACGACGGCAATATAGAATTCGAGGGTGTGACAAATCTGCTCAAGTACCCCGAGTTTTCCGATACGGAAGCGATGAGCGCGCTTGTCAATCTCCCCGACAGCAAAGACCAGATGATGGAGCTTCTGTCCGGCAATACGCAGAATGCGATACAGACGGGCGACGGCGTAAATATCATAATCGGCTCGGACGAGAGCCCGATAAAGGATTACAGCATAGTTTACAAAAGCTTCGACGCAGGCGGCGGGCTGAAGGGCACGCTCGGAATAATCGGGCCGAAGCGTATGGAATACGGCAAGGTGGTTGCGCATCTGAAATATCTGACTACCAAAATTTCGGAGCTCATTCCGCCGCAGGATGAAAAGCAAGGAGGCACATAATGAAGAAAGAAGAAAAGAACGACGCAGAGCTTGAAGTCAAGGAGCAAAAAGCGGAAAAACCCGATATAAAGAAGGAGCTTTCCGCCGCGAAGAAGGCTCTTGCGGAAGCTGAAAAAGAGGCAAAAGCCGCCAAGGACAAAGAAGCCGAGAGCACGGATAAAATGTTAAGGCTTGCCGCCGAATACGATAATTTCAGAAAAAGAGCGGTAAAAGAAAAAGAAGACGCATACACGGACGCGTATGTTGACATCGTAAAAGAGCTTCTCCCCGTCATGGATAATCTGGAGAGAGCAAAAGCGTTCTCCGACGCGGAGGATACGGGCACGGCACTCATAATGAAACAACTCTCCGATGTATTTTCGAAGCTCGGCGTTGAAGAAATCCCCGCAGACGGCGTAAAATTTGACCCGAATGTGCATAATGCAGTTATGATGGACGCGGATACCGACGCGGAGGAAGGCACGGTCACGGCGGTTTTGCAAAAGGGCTACACCGTGAGAGGCAAAGTAATCCGCTTTGCGATGGTAAAAGTAAAACAGTAATATCCGGCCCGCAAGGGCAGAATATATAATAATGTATAACAGATGAAAGGAAGATATAGCACTATGTCAAAGATTATCGGTATCGTCCTCGGTACAACAAACTCATGCGTTGGCGTTTATGTAGGCGGTGAACCCACAGTAATTCCCAATCCCGAAGGCAGCAGAACAACGCCCTCCGTTGTCGCATTCGGCAAGACGGGCGAAAGAATCGTCGGTCAGGTTGCAAAGAGACAGGCGATAACAAATCCCGACGGCACAATCAGCTCAATAAAGAGAAAGATGGGCTCAACCGAAAAGGTAAATTACGACGGAAAGAGCTACACCCCGCAGGAAATTTCCGCTATGATTCTTCAGAAATTAAAGAGCGATGCGGAAGCATACCTCGGTCAGCCCGTAACAAAGGCGGTCATCACCGTTCCCGCATACTTCTCGGACGCACAGCGTCAGGCTACAAAGGACGCGGGCAAGATTGCCGGACTTGAAGTTCTCCGTATAATCAACGAGCCCACCGCGGCGGCTCTTGCATACGGCATCGACAAAGAGAACAACGACCAGAAGATTCTTATTTACGACCTCGGCGGCGGCACATTCGATGTATCGCTCCTCGAGATTTCCGACGGCGTGTTCGATGTTCTTGCAACCGCGGGCAACAACCACCTCGGCGGCGACGACTTCGACCAGAGAATTATCGACTGGATTGCCGATACATTTATGAAGGAAAACGGCATCGACTTGAGAAACGACAAGATGGCGCTCCAAAGACTCAAGGAAGCTGCAGAAAAGGCAAAAATTGAGCTTTCCGGTATGACGAGCACCAATGTAAACCTCCCCTTCATCACGGCTGACGCGACAGGCCCGAAGCACTTTGACGCAAACCTCACGAGAGCGAAGTTCGACGAGCTGACCGCTGACCTTGTTGAAGCGACGATGGGCCCCGTGAGAAGCGTTATCTCCGATGCGAAGATTAACGCATCCGATATAAACAGAGTTCTTCTTGTAGGCGGCTCGACGAGAATTCCCGCCGTACAGGAGGCTGTAAAGAAATTCACGGGAAAAGAACCCTTCAAGGGCATCAATCCCGACGAATGCGTAGCGATTGGCGCGGCAATTCAGGGCGGCGTCCTCGGCGGCGATGTAAAAGACCTTCTTCTTCTCGATGTAACTCCCCTTTCTTTGGGACTTGAAACACTCGGCGGCGTATTCACAAAGATAATTGAAAGAAACACCACAATACCCGTAAAGAAGAGCCAGGTATTCTCCACCGCGGCAGACAATCAGCCCGGCGTTGAGATTCATGTACTCCAGGGCGAGCGTGAGATGGCGGCAGGTAACACCACACTCGGCAGATTCAACCTCGACGGTATACCGATGGCACCGAGAGGCGTTCCGCAGATTGAGGTCACATTCGACATCGACGCAAACGGAATTGTAAATGTATCGGCAAAAGACCTCGGCACGGGCAAGGAACAGCATATCACGATTACCGCTTCCTCCAATATGAGCAAGGAAGACATCGACAAGGCGGTAAAGGAAGCTGAGATGCACGCGGCAGAGGATAAGGCGTTAAAGGAAAAGGCAGACACCAAGAATAAGGCGGACAGTATGGTATTCCAGGCTGAAAAGACGCTCGGTGAGATTGGCGACAAGCTCCCCGCAAGCGAGCTCGAGCCCGTAAAGGCACAGCTCGAAAAGGTCAAGGAAGCCGTAAAGAATGACAACTACGACGCCATGAAGAGCGAGACGGAAGCACTCGAAAAAGCATTTGGAGAACTTTCGCAGAAGCTTTATGCTCAAGCGCAGGCAGCTCAGGGCGCACAGGGTGCTCCCGGTGCCGACGCAGGCGCGCAAAACGGCGCAAACGGCGGCGCATACGACGCAGACTTCAAGGATGTTTCCGACGACAACAAATAAGCAGCAAAAGAGCGTGAGCGGTAAAAATACCGCTCACGCACGGTGCTTTTGAGAGGAAAAAGAATTCTTATGGCGGAAGAAAAAAGAGATTATTACGAGGTGCTCGGACTGAATAAGGGCGCTTCGGCAGACGAAATAAAAAAGGCTTACCGCAATCTTGCAAAAAAGTATCATCCGGATATGAATCCCGGAAACGCGGAAGCCGAGGTAAAATTTAAGGAAGTAAACGAGGCGTACGGAGTATTGTCGGACGCCGACAAAAAGGCGAAGTACGACGCATACGGACACGCCGGCGTAGACCCGAGCTACGGCGCGGGAGGCGGCGGATTCGGAGGCTTCGGCGGATTCGGAGGCTTTGACGGCTTCGATATCGGCGATATCTTCGGCGACATATTCGGAGGCGGCGCGCGTTCATCGGCACGCAGAAACGGCCCCGTTCAGGGCGACGACATCGCACAGAAGGTCATACTCGAATTTGAGGAAGCAGCATTCGGTTGCACAAAAGAGGTAAGCTATCAGCAGGTATCGACCTGCGACAGCTGCAAAGGCACCGGAGCCGCAAAGGGATGCACTCCCAAGACCTGTAAAAACTGCGGCGGCACGGGACAGGTAAGAGTATCGCAGAGAACGGCACTCGGTATGTTCCAGACCACAAAGACCTGCGATTACTGCCGCGGAACGGGCAAGATAATAGAAAATCCCTGCCCCGACTGCAAGGGCAACGGCGTTGTGAGAAAAGTCAAAAAGCTCGAGGTAAACATTCCCGCCGGCATAGATAACGGCGAGAGAGTTATGGTAAGAGGACACGGCAACGCGGGCAGAAACGGCGGCGGCCCCGGAGATTTGATACTCGTTATCGCGATGCGTCCGCACAAGATTTTCGAACGCGACGGCTACAACATATACTGCGAGATGAAGCTCAACTTCGCAGAGGCGGCACTCGGCGGCGAAATAGAAGTTCCCACGCTTGAGGAGCCCGTCAAATACAACATTCCCGAGGGAACGCAGACAGATACCGTATTTACGATAAAGGGCAAAGGTATACCGATGGTGCGCTCCAAAAACAGAGGCGACCTGCGCTTCCGCGTAATAGTGGAGACACCGAAGTCACTCACATCCGAGCAGAAGAAGCTTCTTCGCGAATTCGGAGAAACACTTGAAAAAAAGCACGGCTTTTTCGATAAATTCAAAAAATAAAAGGAGACGAAAAAATGAAGCCTTCAATCGAACAACTCACGCAGAACAACAAGTTCAACAGGTACAAGATAGCAATAGCGGCAGCAAAGACGGCAAGAGACTTAAACGAAAAACTCAACGACGGCGTTTACGACGAAAATCCCGAGAAAAAGGCGAAGCTTGTAGACAGAAATATGGTTGAGGCGGCTCTCGAAAAGATTGCCGAGGGCGAATACAAGATAGTAGAATAATCGGAAGTAAAAAAGAAGAAGGGCGGTGAGAAGATGGGCATTTGCAGACTTGCAAAGGTCAGTATTCTCGACTGCCCTTATTTCGTTGACAAGCCCTTTGATTATGAGATTCCGGAGCCTCTTTGCGAAAAGGTAAAGGCAGGCTCATTCGTTCTCATCCCGTTCGGAAACTCAAATAAGCGAGTCCTCGGACTCGTCCACGGATTCTCGGACGAAAGCGGAATAAGGAGATTAAAGCCGATAGTCGAAGTGGTCGATTCGATGCCCGCACTTTCGGACGAATCGCTCAAAATGTGCGAGTTTGTAAGCGAACGCTGCTTCTGCTCGACGGGAACGGCGCTCAAAGCGGTTATGCCGTCGTCTGTCGTTCAGAGCGCAAGGCTTTGCTACTCCGTGAAAACAGACGCGGATATATCCGACGATATTAACGAAAAAACGCTTGCCGTTCTTTCGTTTATCAAAGAAAACGAGAGCGTTACGGACGCAAAGCTCGAGGCGGAATTCGGAGAAGACGCAAAGGTTGCAATAAAGGCTCTCGAAAAATTGGGAGCGATAGAAAAGACAAGCTCGGACAGTACGGAAAAGGGAGATAAATACGAAAAATTCGTAAGCCTTTTGATAGATATTACCGACGAAAGCGAAGAATGCGCTTCCCTCTCCCCAAAACAGCTTATGCTTGCCGAATACCTTGCGGAATACGGAGAGCTTTCGCAAAGCGATATTCTTTCAAAGCTGCCGATAACCGTTTCGGTTATAAATTCAATGGCTAAAAAAGGATATGTCGCGGTAGAAAAGCGCGCCGTTATGCGCAGTCCGTTTTCGGAACTGTTTGAAGACGAAGCTCCGGCTCGGGAGGTCACTCTGCAGGGAGAGCAAATCGAGGCTTATGAAAGACTTGATGCGCTTTACTCAAGCGGCAAAGCAAAGGCGGCGCTTCTTTTCGGCATAACAGGAAGCGGCAAAACGATGGTGATGAAAAAGCTGATTGACCGCGTGATACGGGACGGCAGAAAGGTCATTATGCTTCTGCCCGAAATAGCTCTTACTCCGCAGGCGGTAAAAATCTTCATAAGCTTTTACGGACGCAGAGTTGCGGTTTTCCATTCGGGACTTTCGGCAGGTGAGCGTCACGACGCGTGGAAAGCCGTCCAAAACGGCGATATCGACCTCGTGATAGGAACACGCTCCGCGGTGTTTGCGCCGATACGGAATCTCGGGCTCATAATTATCGACGAGGAACAGGAAAGCTCATATAAATCGGATATCGCGCCGAAATATCACGCAAAGGATATAGCGAGATTCCGTTGCGGCTATAATAATGCGATGCTTCTTCTTGCGTCGGCTAC
Organism: Eubacteriales bacterium; assembly: GCA_045627885.1. Lineage (GTDB taxonomy): Bacteria > Bacillota > Clostridia > Oscillospirales > CAG-272 > CALCTE01. The sequence continues at coordinate 5,095 of JAZQOM010000029.1, read as the reverse complement.
GCCCGCGGTAGAGAGCTTTTACAAAGCCGAAAAGGGCGACTACGAACTTATAAAGATGACAAAGCGCTACGGCAAAGCGGTACTTCCCGACACAATTATCGCCGATATGCGCTATAATCTGTGCGACGGCACGGATATAATAAGTAAACAGCTTCTTGCCGAGATTGCGGTAAGAAAGGAACACCGCGAAAAAAGCGTCCTGTTCTTAAACAGACGCGGATACCATGTATTTATGAGTTGCCGCAACTGCGGCGAAACCGTGATGTGCCCGAATTGCAGTGTAAGTCTTACTCTGCACCGTTCAAAATCGGGCTCGGAGCGGCTGATGTGCCACTATTGCGGCTACACTGTAAAGCCGCCGGAGGCTTGCCCGTCCTGTCACGAAAAGGCACTGCGATATTTCGGGCTCGGCACTCAAAAAATAGAGGACGCACTCGAAAAAGCGCTTCCCGGCGTAAAATCCGTGAGAATGGATGCCGATACAACTGTCGGCAAGATGTCACATAAAAAAATAATAGACGAATTCACAAAAGAAGAAACCGATATTCTGATTGGAACGCAAATGGTCACCAAGGGACACGACTTCAAGGGCGTAACCCTTGTCGGAATACTCTCCGCCGATATGTCACTTCACAGCGACGATTTCAGGGCAAACGAGAGAACATTTTCACTGATAACCCAATGCGCGGGCAGAGCGGGAAGAACGGAGAAAAAGGGACTTGCGATAATACAGACCTACTCCCCGAAAAATCCCGTGATAAACTTCGCGTCAAATCAGGATTACGAGGGATTTTACAAAGACGAGATAGCAATACGCAGAAAAATGGTATTCCCGCCGTTCTGCGACTTTGCCGTATTCAATCTGCACTCCGTTTCGGAGCATGAGCTTTTGTCATGCGCGACGGCGCTTCGTAAGACGCTCGACGAAAAGAGGGCAAGAGAATACACCGATGTCGGAATCGTGGTATTCGGGCCGTTTGAGGCGGGAATATACAGGCTGAACAACTCTTTCAGAGTTAAAATCGTAATTAAATGCAAAAATAACAGACGGACAAGAGAGCTGTTTTCCGATGTTCTGCGCACGGTTTCCAAAACCGCGCCGAAAAATGTAAATATCGGAATAGACATAAATCCGTCAAATATATGAGAGGTGCACTATGGCAATTATCAAAATAGTAAACAAGAGCGACGAAATTTTAAGAAAGGTATCGCGCCCCGTTGCGGAGATTACTCCGAGAATTACGCGGATGCTCGACGATATGAAGGATACGCTCATAAAGGCGGGCGGCGTCGGACTTGCCGCACCGCAGATAGGCGTTCTCAAAAGAGTTGTAATAATTATGCTCGAGCCGGAGGATGAGCCTTTGGAGCTTATAAATCCGGAGATAATTTATACCGAAGGCGAACAGCACGAGCTTGAGGGATGCCTTTCCTGCCCCGACGAATGGGGAATTACAAAGCGTCCCGCAAAGGTAAAAGTCCGCGCCTTAAACAGAAAGGGCGAGACAGTCGAATACGAGGGCGAAGACCTTCTCGCAAGAGCCTTCTGCCACGAGATAGACCATCTTGACGGCAAGCTCTTCCTCGATGTCTGCGAAAAAATGGTAAAGCCTGAGGAGCTCGAAAGGAATTAGTATGAGAATAGTATTTATGGGCACTCCCGACTTTGCAAAAACCTCTCTCGAGGCACTCACTTGCGCCGGAGAAGATGTAATTGCGGTAGTCACAAAGCCGGACAAGCCCGTCGGAAGAAAGCATATAATCACGCCATCTCCCGTCAAGGTTTACGCCGAAGCGCACGGAATACCCGTATATCAGCCCACAACGCTCAAAGACGGAGCGCTTTACGAAGAGCTCAAAAAGCTCGCGCCCGAGCTGATAGTCGTCGTCGCCTACGGCAAGATTCTGCCGCAGGATATACTCGACTATCCTAAATACGGCTGCATCAATGTTCACGGTTCACTGCTGCCGAAATACAGAGGCGCCGCGCCGATACAGCGTTCAATGCTCGCAGGCGACGATGTCACCGGCGTTACGACGATGTATATGGACGCAGGCATGGACACGGGTGATACGATACTGTCGGATAGCCTTAAAATAAGCGATACGGAAAACCTTGAGGAGCTTTACGCAAGACTTGCAAAGCTCGGCTCGGAGCTTCTTATAAAGACAGTCGGAATGATAAAGGACGGCACGGTCGTAAGAAATAAGCAGGACGACAGTCTTGCCACAATAGCGCCCATGCTCACAAAAGAAGACGAACACCTCGACTTTACCGAGAGCACAAAGCTCGTATTAAGGAGAATAAACTGTATGCTCCCGTCCCCCGCCGCATACGCAACGCTCGACGGCACCGCGGTAAAATTCTACGCGGCAGAACCGATGTCGGGCGAATTTTCGGGAGAATGCGGGCAGGTAGTGTACGCAGACAAAAAGTCGTTTGCGATAAAGACAGCCGACGGCGCGGTAAAAGTGACCGAGCTTATGCGTGAGGGCGGCAAGCGAATGAGCGTTGCCGCGTATTTCTGCGCGAAGAGAATAAGCGTCGGCGAAAAGTTCTGTTAAAAGATATGAGTGAAACTGCCAAAATAAGTGCAAGACGGGCGGCTGTAATATCGCTCGAAAGAATGGAAAAGCAAGGGCGATATTCCAATCTGGAGCTCGACTGCACAATAGAAAAATACGCCCTTTCCGGAGTGGAAAAGGCGCTCTACACAAGAATATTCTACGGCGTGCTCGAGCGTATGCGCTACATCGACGCGATAGCGAACGCCGTATCGTCGCGGAAAATCGAAACGCTCGACTCAGAAATACGCGCAGTAATACGCTCGGGAATATATCAGATACATTTTCTCGATAAAGTTCCCGTAAGCGCCGCCTGCAACGAATCGGTAAAGCTTGCGGGAAGACGCGGAGAAGGCGCAAAAAGGTATGTCAACGCGGTTCTTCGAGCCGCGTCAAGGCTCGATATATCAAAGCTTGCCGTCACCGATGCCGTAAGGTTTTCCCTCTCCGACGGAATAGCCGATATGCTTGCTGTGCAGTACGGCAAAGAAAAAGCACGCGAAATTTTCGCATCGTATTACCGCGGAACGGATTACACCGCATTGAGAGTAAACACGCTCAAAACGACCGCCGCAGAGCTTGCAAAGGCACTCGGAGCAAGAGTATCCGACAAGGTGAGCGATGTCGTCACCGTTTCGGGCGGCTTTGCCCCGACGCACGACGAACACTTTGCAAACGGAGAATACTTCGTGCAGTCCGAGCCGTCGGCTCTATGCGCAAAAGCGCTCGGCGCAAAGCCGAACGACACCGTGATAGATGCCTGCGCCTGCCCCGGCTCAAAAACATTTTCGATAGCCTGCGATATGCAAAACAAGGGCGAAATAATTGCCTGCGACCTGCATAAGAACAAGCTCTCGCTTGTGGAGCGCGGCGCGCAAAAGCTCGGCGTAAGCATTGTAAAAACACTTGAAAAGGACGGCAGAGAGAAAGTCGACGCGTTTATAAAATATGCGGACTGCGTTCTCTGCGATGTGCCCTGCTCGGGACTCGGCTCGATAGCAAAAAAGCCTGAGATAAGGTATAAGGATATAAACGAGATAAGCAAGCTCCCGTCAGTTCAGCTTGCCATACTCGAAAACTGCTGTGCTTATGTAAAGCGCGGCGGCACGCTCGTATATTCCACCTGCACGGTGAATAAAGAGGAAAACGGCAGAGTGACGGAAGAATTTTTATTGCGCCACAAGGAATATAAAGCCGTGGAATTTGAAATTCCGAAGGGATTTGACACGCAGAAGGACGGCGCGGGAATCTGCTTTTTGCCGAGCGCAGACTGCGCGGACGGATTCTATATTGCAAAATTTGTGAGGGAAAACGATGACTGACATTCAGAGTATGAGCCTTTCCGAGCTTGAAGAATACATAGTATCTCTCGGAGAGCCCAAATTCCGCGCAAAGCAGGTGTTCGGCTGGCTTTATAAGGGAGCGGACTGCAACGGAATGCTCAATATTCCCGCTTCGCTTCGGGAAAAGCTGAAGGAAAACGCTCCCGTGTATGTGCCGAAAATCGCAAAAAGACAAATATCATCGGACGGCACGCGAAAATATCTGTTTGAGCTTTCCGACGGCTACACCGTCGAAAGCGTGTATATGGAATACGAGCACGGAACGACGGTCTGCGTATCAAGTCAGGTCGGATGCAAGATGGGATGCGTATTCTGCGCCACGGGAGCACACGGCTTTGTGAGAAACCTTGCTCCTTATGAGATGCTGTGGCAGCTTATCTGCATATCAAAGGATGTCGGAAAGCGGATAGACGGCTTTGTGCTTATGGGTATGGGCGAGCCGCTCGACAACTACGATAATGTGTTGAAATTCATTCGCCTTGCATCGGCGCCCGAGGGCTTGGGAATAGGAATGCGGCATATATCGCTTTCCACCTGCGGAATAGTTCCGAAGATAGATATGCTTGCAAAAGAGAATCTGCAGCTGACACTCTCGGTATCGCTGCATTGTCCCGACAGCGAAAGACGGAGCAAGCTGATGCCCGTAAATAAGAGCTATCCTCTGCCGGAGCTGATAAAAGCCTGCAAAAGATATACGGAAAAGACAGGCAGAAGAATATCTTTTGAATACGCACTAATCGCAGGTCAGAGCGATGGCTTTGCCGACGCCGATGCGCTGATAAAGCTGCTTTCGGGAATGCTCTGCCATGTCAATCTGATAATGCTGAACGAGGTTGAGGGTAAAAACTATACATCGGCGGGCAAAGAACAGGCATACGCATTCTGTAAAAGACTTTGCGATAAAGGAATCAACGCGACAATTCGCCGCAGACTCGGCAGAGATATTGATGCCGCCTGCGGACAATTATACGAAAAAAGCAGAAGTAAATAAGCGTAAAAACGGGCGGCTGACAGCCGCCCGTCAGTCTGCTGACAAAGTCAGCAGACTGAGCAGAGTGCTGAAAACGAAGTGATATTTTTCGTTCTTTTCTTCGTCGGCGTACAAATGTACGACAGAGGAAAAGAACGGAAAAAGGCAATAATGACGGGCTTATAAGCCCGTCATTCCTCTTTTTTGAACCTGTGTT
>JAZQOM010000028.1:0-23597 GCA_045627885.1 Eubacteriales bacterium | reverse complement strand
TGGGTTCCGGGATGGTGCCGGTGGCGGGGGTCGAACCCGCACGTCCTTGCGGACAACAGATTTTGAGTCTGTCAAGTCTGCCAATTCCATCACACCGGCTTATTCAACTGTTTTGTATTTTACCACATTTCTGTTTCCAATGCAATAGCTAAATAAAAAAATCGGCGCTTATGCACCGATTTTTTTATTTAGACTTATTTTACTCTTTCTATCGCGTTTTCAAGCTCCGCTAGAAGCTCTTTGGGCATTCTCTCACCTATTCTGTCGTAAAGTCCCTTTGCGTCGTTGAACTCGTCAAGCCATGCCTTCTTATCTATCTCGAGAAGCTTCTTTATCGAATCGACTCCAATATCAAGACCTTCCGTATTGATATCCTCGGGCTTGGGCAGATATCCTATCTCCGATTCTACCGCATCGACCTTGCCGTCGCAACGGTCGATTATCCACTCAAGCACGCGGAGGTTATCTCCGAAGCCGGGCCACATATAGTTGCCCTCGTCATCCGTGCGGAACCAGTTTACATTGAATATAAGCGGCTTCTCGCTGAGCTTATCACCCATCTCAAGCCAATGTGCAAAATAATCGCCCATATTATATCCGCAGAAAGGCCACATTGCCATCGGGTCGCGTCTTATTACGCCGACCTTGCCCGTTGCCGCGGCAGTCGTTTCGGAGCCCATTATCGAGCCTACAAATACGCCGTGTGCAAAGCTTCTGCTCTGATATACGAGAGGCATTACCTTTGCGCGTCTGCCGCCGAACACTATTGCGGATATCGGCACTCCCTCGGGATTTTCAAATTCCTTTGAAAGGCAGGGGCAGTTTGCCGTGGGCGCCGTAAATCTCGAATTGGGATGCGCTCCCTTTTCTCCGAGCGTATAATCCCACTTTTCGCCCTTCCAGTTTATCGCGTTCTCGGGCGGATTCTTGTCGAGTCCCTCCCACCAAACGGTGTTTGTATCAACATTATACGCAACATTTGTGAATATTGCGTTCTTCGAGCAAGCGGCAAGCGCGTTGGGATTCGACTTTGCGTTTGTTCCGGGTGCTACGCCAAAGAAGCCGAACTCGGGGTTCTGCGCCCAAAGTCTGCCGTCTTTGCCGATATGGAGCCACGCGATATCGTCGCCGACGCACCATACCTTATAGCCTTTCTTTCTGTAAAGCTCGGGCGGAATGAGCATGGCAAGATTTGTTTTGCCGCAGGCGGACGGGAATGCCGCCGCTATGTATTTTGTTTCTCCGTTTGGCTTTTCGATGCCCAAAATGAGCATGTGCTCCGCCATCCACCCCTCTTTACGACCGAGGAACGATGCGATTCTCAAAGCAAAGCACTTTTTTCCGAGAAGCACATTTCCGCCGTATGCGGAGTTGATTGACCATATCGTATTGTCTTCGGGAAAATGGCAGATATATCTGTTTTCTTCCGAAACATCTGCTTTTGCGTGAAGTCCTTTTACAAAATTGTCGCTGTCGCCGATTATATCAAAAAGCTTATCGGAAATGCGTGTCATTATTCTCATATTGAGAACTACATAGATTGAGTCCGTAAGCTCTATGCCGACCTTTGAATACTCGCCGCCTATTATGCCCATTGAATACGGAATGACATACATCGTTCTGCCCTTCATCGAGCCTTTGAAAAGCTTGCCGAGCTTTTCGTAGCACTCTTCGGGCGCCATCCAGTTATTTGTATTTCCGGCATCCTCTTTCTTTGAGGTGCAGATAAATGTCTTGCTCTCGACGCGGGCAACATCGTTTATGTTTGTTCTGTGAAGATAGCATCCTGGCTGCTTTTCTTCATTGAGCTTTATGAGCTCTCCGCTTGCTACTGCCTGCTTTGCAAGCTCTTCGTAAATCGCTTCGCTGCCGTCTATATATACGACCTTATCAGGCTTTGTAAGCTCGACGCATTCGTTAATCCACTCCTTAACTTTTGAGCCGATATTCATAAATAACCTCGCTTTTTATATAACTATAAATAATTTACCGCTATTTTATCATAAAAAAATCATATTTGCAACATATTTTTCAAAAAATTTCATATTTTGACGATATTTTTTGAAATTATTGCGTAATTTGAAATATTAAGGCTTTGGCAATTCATTTTTTGCATAAAATTTCAGCAAGTTTTATAAACATACCGACGGACAACTGCTCTGCCCTGACGGACGGTTCAAGTCCCGCTTCGACGATAATCTGCGATACTCTTTCTTTGTCCATATCCGTATATGTACTTGTAAGGCAGTTATACAGAGTCTTTCTTCTCTGCGAAAAAGCGGCTCTTATGACCTCGCACACCTGCTTTTTTGTGACGCTCATATTTTCACAGCTTTTTGGGGTCAGCTGAATAATTGACGAATCTATTTTGGGAACGGGATAAAAATTGCCTTTTTTGACATCGAACAGTCTTTTGGCGTCGGAATACAGTCCGACAACCGCGGTAAACGCGCCGTAGTCACTGTCCCCTGCCTTTGAGCAGATTCGCAGTGCCACCTCTTTTTGCACCATGACGGTAATGCTTTCAAACATAACGCCCGATTCAAACAGTGCCATAATAATCGGCGTCGTTATATAATATGGTAGATTTGCGCATACCGCTACTCTGCCGTCGCCGAAGTGCTCTCTACAAAATGCGGATATATCGGTCTTCATAATATCGGAAAAAACCACTTCCGCGTTGCCATAAGGCGCAAGCACTTGTTCAAGTGTGCTCCTTAAGCTCTCGTCTATCTCGAGCGCACATACTTTTTTATATCTTTTTGCAAGATTTACGGTCAGAGCTCCCGCGCCTGCGCCTATTTCGAGAATATTGAGTTCTTTGTCACCGTCGGGGTTTTGAGTCACCGACATTGATATTCTCTCGGGTATCTTCGGATTTACAAGAAAGTTTTGACCGTATTTTTTTTGGAAGCGGAAATTGTTCTCGCTTAACAATTCTTTTGTCTTTGACATTTTTTCTCCCATACAAAGCAAGGCTTTCGTTTCCGAAAGCCTTACCGTTTTTATTCAAGTATGACCGTTTCGTCTTTCATAACTCTGTCGAGATTTGCAAGGAATGCGTCAAGTGTTGCCTTTTCGGTATAGAATCTGTCGTCTCCGTTATATATGAGTCTGCATCTCAAAGCGGAAGTTTTGCAGAATTTATACTCGAAAACTTCTCCGAAAACCGATGTGACCTTTAAGCTCATATATTCGCCGGATTTGTCATATTTCTCTTCCTTATCGGCGTAGCCGTCCCACGGAATATGCAACAGATTGATGTAAAACTGCCTGAAGTTCATAGGACTTCCGCTTTCGTCCTCCGCAAGCTTTTTGCCGTTTGCGTATACATTGAGGTCGCCGTCTTTTTCCTCAAGCACAAACTGTGCCGATATTTTTTCGGAGCTGACTTCTATTGATTTTACATTGGTTATCGCCATTTGGAAAAGGTCTTTTCCGATATAGTCGCCGAGCTCCCATTCGAGAAACGGCAAAGAGTCGTCCGTTATTATAAGCAGGGTATCATAATACAATGTGTAAACATAATATCCGCTTCCGTCCGCGGTTTTGCCGCCTACATAAAGTATGGTTGGCACTCCGGCAAACGAATACTCTATCGTTGTCATATTCTCGTCAAAGCCGTAGGAAGAAAGTTCTCCAAGGCGTCCGTCCCGTTCGTAGCCGAAGCCGACTACTTCAGTTCCGTACAAAGACGAAAAGCATGAGAGCAGCTTTTCAAAATTATCAAGGTCAATAAGATAGCTTGCGGGATATGTCATAATATGTGTAAGAGTATATCCCGTGCTTGCTTTATACTCGTCATCAATCTTTTTGAAAGCGATAAAATCTTCTTTTCCGTGCTTTATCGAAAACCGTTCTATCTCGACATAGCTTATATCGTCAAGTGTGGGCGCGGCTATCGGTGAGATATAATTCTCCGGCTTGGAGAATACAACCTTGTCAATCAGGTTGTCCTTCATCGAATAGAGAACATTTCTGCCCTCGCAGGCAACATAGTACGACTGTCCGTCGTTTGCCTTTTGACCGAAATTGAGCTTTACGATTGCCCCGTCTTTCTTCTTTATCTCGATATACGCGCTGTCTTTGCCTATTCCGTAAGCGCCGAGGTCTTCGGGCTCCGTATCAACTCTCGTAACCACAAGTCTCGAAAGAAAAGAGTATATTCTCGAAATCTTATCGGTATCTATCGGAAATTCTTTGTTGTCCTTAATATAGGCGGTATTGTTCACGGCGTCGCGTTCGACGGTGAATGTGCACTCTCCGTTGCTTATCGTTACGCTTTGAACCTCGCTTTCGGATATCGCCGGAACGATTCGCGGTTTATTGGTCGTTCCAGCGCCCTCTCCGTCAAGCAATTCAAGCGCAGGCTTATTGCTTGTCGGCTCTTTTACCAGCACTTTTACGGCAATCAGCGCGCCTATAAGTATTATCACCGCGGCACAGCCGCAAATGATGAGCTTTAGCTGCTTCGATATCATAAGTGCCTCCGCTTGTTCCAGACGATAAGTCCTATCACAAGAATAATTGCGGCGGGAACGAATGTGACTGTCATTCCCCATGCCCGTGCGGCTTTTTCGCTCATATTGAAAGCATTATCTTCAAAGCTTTTGGGAGCGATGTCAGGAGTAACATTCTTTGCGCCGAAGCTCTGCAGAATGCTGTACATCAGTTCTCTGTTGGCAAATTTACTGCGGTCTAAATAGATATTGTAATTTGCCGTCGAGCACAGTACGAGATTTGACTTTCCGTCGGCAAGCTCTTTTGTCGAAACGGTTAAAAGGTTCGCTTTTCCGTCTTTCTTTTCGCCGTCGGCGTTTTCGTAATACGCCGTCTTTGATGTTGTAGCTATCGGCGTTACCGTGATATGGTTCTTCGAATCGAACAATATATCTATCGGAGCGCTTGCATGGAATATGGGCGAATATCCGTCTTCGATTCTCATAGCTATTTCGGACGCAAGCGTGCCCTCGGGAGCATTCAGAATTCCGTAAATTCCCGAGCCGCTTGTGCCTGCCGCCGCGTTATCGTCGTCAAACACTATGCTTCTTTCAATCGATACGCCGAACACGGCGAGAAATTCTTCAAAGCCGGGAAGCGACGGCGATGTGGGCGACAAAAATACAAGCATATTCCTGCCGGGCAGGTTCATATAGTCAACAAGCTTTTCGACCTCGGATTTAACGCCATCGTCCTCCGAAGCACTTACAAAGTCAAGCTTGGGATTATTTATTATGAGCAGGCTTGTATCGGGGTTTATTTCTTCTTCCGAAAGATTCTGCTTTACGATGTCATAGCCGGACATTTGGAGTAAATCCTCAAGCAAATCGGCGCCGGATTCGTTATGCCCCGTTTCAAAGCAAGCCACAAGTCCGTCGGGGGTAGTCACATTAAGGATTGCGGATGTGAGCGCAAGCTCACCCTGGAATCCGGTGGCGTACTTTTGATTATATATTGTTGTTTCCGTCAGCAAATAGTCTTCAAGCGCGGTTAAAACCTTATATTCTCCCGTTTCTTCACAGTCGACGACAAGCGATGTGCTGTCGAGCGCATCGTTCTGGCTCTTGGTATACTTGTTCTTGAAATCGACGCGCTTTGTGATGTCGAGATACTCCACATTTATCCACGAATATTTTGCGGCGTACGAATCGACAAGGTTGAGCATAAGCGATACAACGGCGTCTTCGTTTGCGATATCGCGCTCCTCAAGAAAATATACGGTTACGGGAATACTGTTTGTGTCAAGCAGCTTTACGGAGGCATCGCTTATCGTATAAAGCGAATTTGCGGTCATATCGAAATCGAGCCTGCTGTTTTTGTTAAGCACCGTGAAAATGACATTGACAATAACGGCGGCGGCGATTACTATTGCGGTAAATATAAGTGCAACGGAGCCGAATTTGAGTTTTTTTGAAAATTTAATCTTCATACCCTGCGCCTCCTTATTTCCAGCGGCGCGATTCGTATACTCTTACCGTTAAGAATACGAATACAACCGATATCGAAATGAAGTAAACGATGGATTCTATACTCAAAATGCCCTCTGTGAACTTATAATACCTTGTATAGAACGAAAACCAATCGACTACAAAGCGTATGGCATATACGCCGATATTACCCGCAAGAAAATTCATCACAAGGAAAAAGAGTATGACGAAAATAGTTATGATTGCCGCTACAAGCTGATTTTCCGTAAGTGATGATATAAACATTCCTATCGCTATGAATGCGGCACCGATAAATGCGATGCCGAGCATATTTATAAGAAGCGCCGCGGTATTCGGAACGCCGTAGCGATAAAGCAACAGACACGGTATGCACGACGCGAGAAACGACAGCATAAACAGTGTGAATGCCGCAAAATACTTGCCGAGAACCACTCTCGGCAGGCTGACGGGAGCCGTAAGCAGTGAAACCTCGGTCTTCATTTTCTGCTCTTCGCTGAACAGCTTCATCGTGAGCAGAGGAATCAGCACTATAAATGTGAAAAGCTGAACAAGGAAAAACTGTTCAAATGAACCGGAGTTATTCGTCAGCGTGAAAAACCAGAATATCGCGCCCGACATAATGAGATATACTCCCGCAAAAATGTAGCCTATCGGTGTTGTGAAATAGGAGGTTAGTTCTCTTTTGTAAATTGCGCCCATAGATTCTCCTCCTTACTGCTTATTTGTGAGCCTGATGAATATGTCCTCAAGGCTCGTTTCAGCCGTTTCGAGTCCGACAAGAGGCCAGCCCTTTGCCGCAAGCAAATTGAACATCGGCTTTCTTATATCGACATTATTCTCGGCTTCTATATTGCATACGACGGCATCTCCGTCCTTTTCGTCAACAATCTCAATGCCGGCAACGCCGTTCATTGAGCCTATCTCCGATTTGAGCCTTGCGGCAGGGCCGCATATCTTTGCCGTAAGGCGATGATGCTCATTGACATATAGGTCTATTTCTTCCTTTTTGGCGTCGGCGATTATCTTGCCCTTATTGATTATGATGATTCTGTCACATACCGCCTGTGCCTCGGAAAGTATATGCGTAGAGAGAATTACCGTATGGTCTCTTCCGAGTGCCTTTATGAGCTTTCTCATATCTATTATCTGCCTCGGGTCAAGTCCGACGGTAGGCTCATCAAGGATAATAACCTTGGGATTGCCTACAAGAGCCTGTGCAACGCCTACTCTCTGTTTGTAACCCTTTGAAAGGTTCCTTATAAGTCTTTTGGAAACATCCTTGAGCTTTACAACCTCGCATATCTCCTCAAGATGCTTATCTCTTGCAAATTCGCATCCTTTGAGCTCATATATAAAGCGGAGATACTCAATTACCGTCATATCCTGATAAAGCGGCGGAAATTCCGGCAGATAGCCGATATTCTTCTTTGCCGAAATGGGGTCGTCAAGTATATCGACACCGTTAATTTTAACGCTTCCGTCGGATGAAGAAAGATATCCCGTGATTATGTTCATAGTAGTTGACTTTCCGGCGCCGTTGACGCCGAGAAAGCCCACTACCTCGCCTTCGTCTATGTGAAAGCTTATGTTGTCTACGGCAAGGTTATTGCCGTATCGCTTGGTAAGTCCTGTGATATCAATCATTTGAAACTCCGAAAAAATTATTCTTCAGAATGTACTATCGCGATTCCGAGCTCGTCAAGTGCGTCGGCTTCGGCAAATGAGGGCGCGCCGGACATAAGCTCGGACGCGTTCTGTACCTTCGGGAATGCGATAACATCTCTTATCGCATCAAGTCCTATGAGCAGGCAGCAAAGTCTGTCAAGTCCGAAGGCAAGTCCCGCATGAGGCGGTACACCGTACTTGAATGCTTCGAGCAGGAATCCGAATTTATTGTTTGCTTCCTCTTCGGTAAGTCCGAGGCAGGCAAATATACGCTTCTGTATCTCTCTGCTGTGAATTCTTACGGAGCCGCCGCCGGCTTCGTTGCCGTTTATAACGATATCGTAAGCCTTTGCGCGGACGCGGAGCGGATCTGTTTCGAGAAATTCGAGGTCTTCGTCCATCGGAGATGTGAAGGGGTGGTGCATAGCGGAAATCTTGCCCGTCTCGTCATCCTCCTCAAACATCGGGAATTCGGTTATCCAGAGAAGCTTATAATCGTTCTTGTCTATCAAATCAAGCTTTCTCGCAAGCTCGCAACGCAGAGCGCCGAGACTGTCGAACACGACTTTATTCTTATTTGATGCGACAATAAATACTATATCTCCGTTTTCGATATTGAGTCTTTCGCATATTGCTTTCTTCTCATCTTCGGATACAAGGTGAAGGAACGACGAGCTTACATTTCCGTCGGCGTTCTTAATCCACGCAAGTCCCTTTGCTCTGTATCTCTTGACATAATCGGTGAGAGCGTCTATTCCCTTTCTCGAGAACTTGTCTGCCGCGCCCTTTGCGTTTATTGCTCTGACGGAGCCGCCCTCGGCTACCGCATCCGAGAATACCTTGAATGCGCTTTCCTTTACGATATCGGAAATATCGCAGAGCTTGAGTCCGAAGCGCAAATCGGGCTTATCGGAGCCGTAATCATTCATCGCCTGAGCGTATGTCATTCTCATAAGCGGCATGGGAATATCAATCTTCTTATATTCCGCGAAGAGCTTTTTGATAAAGCCCTCGACTATTCTCATAACATCGTCCTGCTCGACGAATGACATCTCAAGGTCAATCTGTGTGAACTCGGGTTGTCTGTCCGCTCTGAGGTCTTCGTCTCTGAAGCAACGGGCAACCTGGAAGTATCTGTCGAATCCGGATGCCATAAGTATCTGCTTGTAAAGCTGAGGTGACTGCGGAAGTGCGTAGAATTTGCCGTTATGCACGCGGCTCGGCACAAGATAGTCCTTCGCGCCCTCGGGAGTCGGCTTGATGAGCACGGGTGTTTCTATTTCAAGAAATCCGTTATCGTCAAAATATCTTCTCGTTATCTGTGTAATCTTATGGCGCTCGATGATGTTTCTCTGCAAATCGGGGCGTCTTAAGTCAAGATATCTGTGCTTTAAGCGGAGCTCTTCCTTGACATCGGAATTTTCAACTATTTCAAACGGAGGAGTTTCGGATTCGGAAAGTATCTTGAGGTAGTTTACCAAAACCTCAACCTGTCCTGTCGGAATCTTGTCGTTGACGGATTCTCTCTTTCTGACATCGCCTTTTACGCAAATAACATATTCCGAGCGGAGTGTAGCCGCTTTTTTCATCGTGTTTTCGTCAAATGTGAGCTGAACGATACCCGTTCTGTCGCGCAAATCAACAAATACGAGTGAGCCCAAGTCTCTCTGCTTCTGCACCCAGCCCATAAGGCAGACATGCTGACCGATATTACCCTCTCTGAGCTCGCCGCAGTAAAGTGTTCTTTTTTCTCCTTGCAAAAGTTCAGCCATTTTTATTGCCTCCGATAATTTTAATTATTTCATCAAGAGCAGAATCAAGAGAAATCTCAACATTTTCTCCGCCGGTCATGCTCTTTAATACAGCCTTGTTGCTTTCGATTTCGCTGTCGCCTACGGCGAGAACGAATTTTGCGCCGATTTTATCGGCGTATTTCATTTGCGCCTTCATGCTTCTTCCGACCGTGTCGGTTTCGGCGTTTATGCCGTTTTGCTGGAGCTTGCAGAACAGAGCCGCCGCAAATTCCGCCGGCTTTTCGCCCATAGGTGCGATATATACCGCGGGCTTTTCCTTTTCGGGAATTGCCGCGTTGTCGGCATCCATCGCAAGAATAACTCTCGATATTCCCATTCCGAAGCCCATTCCGGAGAGCTTGGGGCCGTCGAGCATTTCGCAAAGTCCGTCGTATCTGCCGCCGCCGCATACGGTGCATTGCGCGCCTATACCCTCGTAAACGAACTCGAAAACAGTCTTTGTGTAATAGTCGAGTCCGCGGACAATCGATGTGTCAACCTCATAGCTTATGCCCATCGCGTCAAGATACTTCTTCAATGCTTCAAAATGCGCTTTGCAATCGTCGCAGAGATAATCAACCGTCTTCGGAGCGTCCTTTGCTATCTCCTTGCAGATTGGGCTCTTGCAGTCTAAAATCCTCATCGGATTTGTTTCGAGTCTTCCCTTGCAGGTGTCACAAAGCTCGTCCGTGTGAGCCGCAAAATGCTCCTTTAACGCCTTATGATATTCTTTTCTGCATTCGGGGCAGCCTATCGAATTTATATAGAGCTTTATTCCCTTAACGCCGAGCCTTTTGAATACCGTATCGGCAAGAGATATAATCTGTGCATCGCACATCGCGCTCTGTGAGCCGAAAACCTCAACGCCGAACTGCGTAAATTCTCTGCTTCTGCCCGCCTGCGGCTTTTCGTATCTGAAGCAGTTGGTGATATAATAATACTTGAGCGGCATCGTTCCGCCGTAAAGTCCGTTTTCAATAAGTGCTCTGACAGTTGATGCCGTGCCCTCGGGACGAAGCGTAAAGCTACGCTCATCCTTATCCGTAAAGGTATACATTTCCTTCTGGACTATATCGGTGGTATCGCCCACTCCTCTTAAAAAAAGCTCGGTTGCCTCAAAGGTCGGAAATCTTATCTCTCCGAAGCCGTAGCTTTCCGCAACCTCTCTGACTGTTTTTTCGATATACTGCCACTTGGAAACGGAATCCGGAAGTATATCGTTTGTTCCTCTCGGTCTTTTAATCATTTCTTTGCCTCTCGTTTGCTTTTATTGTATTTTGATACGGGATTTACATAGTCTCTCCAATCAAGGTCGCCCCTGTCTATCGCACATATAACAAGCTCCGCCGTTGCGATATTCGTTGCAACCGGAACATTGTGCGCATCGCAGGAACGGATAAGTCTGTCCTCGAATTCGCTCGTTCTCGCGTCGATTCTGTCATTGTTTCTGAAAATAATGAGTGCGTCTATCTCGTCGAACTCGACCTTGGTGTTTATTTGCTCTATGCCGCCCTGCGGGCCGCTCATAAACTTCTCGGTCTTAAGTCCGGTAGCGTCTTCAATCATATTGCCGAGCGTGCTCGTTGTGTAGAGATTACTGCGGCTCAACACATTGCAGTACGCTATGCAAAACTGCGTCATCAGCTCTTTTTTCTCATTCTCCGCAATAAGTGCTATCTCCATTTTTCTCTCCTTTTCAGAACAATTTTTTAATGCTTACTCCGAGAATCTTCTTCGGAAGCGGAACATTAAAGCCTATCACTCTCTTTGCAAGGTCTGTAAAAGCGCCTGCGCTTATATCCCTTGCCATATCGGTCGGTATTCCTCTTTCCTGCTTTGCGGGAATAGCCGAATCGTACGGAATAAGTCCTATAAGTTGTGCGCACGATGTCTCTATGCTCTGCATAATGCCGGCGTACTCACTTTTGAGCACCTTCTTCGGCTCAAACATATTTATTACAAGCTTTACATCCTTTTCGGAAAGCTTGGCAAGCTCCGAAGCCGTCTTTGCCGCGGCGCGGAGAGAGCAAGCCGTACTGCTTGTGACTATTATCGCGCTGTCGCTGACCTTTTGGGCAATATAAAAACTGCTTGCGTGAGCAGGAGCGGAATCGAGAATGACATACTCGTATTCTTTTTTGGCGGTTTCGATAAACTCCGCAAATTTATCCTCCGGAAATTCGCCCGCAACATAGTTCATCGGCGCGGCAAGCAAATCGAGATTGTCTCTGCCGCCGACGCTTCTGACCGCAGACGAAAGCGGCGCTCTGCCGCATACCACATCGGCAAGGTCAAATATGTTGCTGTCCTCTGTTCCGAGCAATAAGTCAAGGCTTCTTACGCCGAAGTCACAGTCAATCAAAAGGATTCTTTTATTGAGCACGGTAAGCTCGTCATATTCCTTGCTTTTCTTGCCGGTGGGAGCAAAAAGCTCCGAAAGTGCAACGGCAAGTCCTGCCGATACGGTTGACTTTCCGACTCCGCCCTTGCACGAGGTTATAAGTATGGATTTACCCACAGGCTCACCTCTTTTTGTCATAACATAATATATAATATATATTATCAAATAATTAGCTTAATGTCAATAATTTCGGCACAAATAAGCAAAAAGCGTCCGCAAATATTGCGGACGCTTTTTGTTCAGTTTTTGGCATCATACCAGCTTTTGCCTATACCTACCTCGGCAGTGAGCGGAACATCGGTTTTTATGACATTCTCCATCTCTGTTTTAAGCATTTTTGCGACATTTTCGGCTATATTCTCGGGCGCTTCGATAATAAGCTCGTCGTGTACCTGCAAAATGAGCTTTGCACCGTCAAACTCGGAAAGGCGCTTGTGAACATTGACCATCGCTTTTTTGATAACATCGGCGGCGGTTCCCTGAATGGGACTGTTCATCGCAACTCTTTCGCCGAAGCTCTGCTCGGGCTTCCTCGGAGACTTGAGCTCGGGAATATATCTTCTTCTGCCGAGCATTGTGGACACAAAGCCGTCTTTATGTGCGCTTGCGACGATATTTTTGAGATATTCTGATACTCCGCCGTAACGCGCAAGATAGTTCTCGATATATTTTTTTGCTTCTGCAACAGTTGTGCCGATATCTCTCGAAAGTGAGAACGCCGAAATCCCGTAGATTATGCCGAAATTGACCGCCTTTGCCTTTGAGCGAAGCTCCGGAGATACGAGCTCAAACGGCACATTGAATACCTGCGATGCCGTCACTCTGTGAATATCCTCGCCGCTTACAAACGCGTTTTTGAAGTCTTTGTCGCCAGAAATTTCCGCAAGAAGCCTCAGCTCTATCTGCGAATAGTCGGCGTCGATAAGCACATTTCCGTCAGCCGCTTTGAAGAACCTTCTGAGCTCCTTTCCGCGCTTCTGTCTTACGGGAATATTTTGAAGATTAGGCTCCGCCGACGACAGTCTGCCCGTCGCGGTTGAAGCCTGATTTATGCTTGTGTGAATTCTGCCGTCTTTTTCGGATATAACCTTTACCATCGCGTCGATAAATGTCGATTTGAGCTTTGCGAGCGTTCTGTATTCGAGTATCAGTTCGATTACGGGATGATAATGCGCTATTGATTCAAGCGTTTCGGCATCGGTGGAATATCCGCTTTTCGTCTTCTTTTTCGACGGAAGTCCGAGATGCTCGAAAAGCACCGTTCCGAGCTGTTTCGGAGAATTTATGTTAAAGGTCTCCCCCGTCATAAAATATATCTGATTTTCTATATCGGATATCTCCGCTTCCATATCCTTTCCGAAGGAAACAAGTCCGTCCTTATCGACGAAAAATCCCTTTGTTTCCATATCGGCGATAACGAGAGAAAGCGGTATTTCTATGCTTTGATAAAGCTCCTTCTGCCCCGATTTTTCAAGCTCGTCGAGCAAAACGGGGACAAGTTTTTCGGTAAAGAAAGCGGTATCGGAAAAGTCAGGCTCCTCGCAAGACAGGTGCAGATAATGCGACGCGACACGCTCGGGAGTGTACTTTTGAAGTCCGGAGTTTGCCACATACGCCGCAAGCATACAGTCAAACGAAACGGTGTTTTCGACTGAAATCTCCCTCTCGTACAGATATTTATACACTGGCTTTCCGTCGAAAACATTGAGCTTTGTTATGTTCTCTTTTATGAATCCGAGAAGCTCGCTTTGTGAAAATTCACAGCGTAAAACCTTGGCATCCGACGCAAAATATCCGACGCAATTTTCAAAGTCAAAAGTGCAGAAAAGCTCGGGCAGTGCGCGTATATCGTCAATATTCGCGGTGACTGTTTCGGCTTTTTCCGAATAAATCGGCTCGGGGGCGGATATGCCCGCAAATATCGACGATGACGATATTTTTTTGAGTGTGGAGAACATCTCGAGCTCAGTAAAAAGCGCGTTGAGTCCCTCTGCGTCGGAGCGTATTTCTTCGTCGCAGTCAAACGGTATTTCCGCATCGCATTTTATGGTCGCAAGCTCTTTCGAAAGATACGCAAGCTCTCTGCCGTTTTTTATCTTTTCCTTTGCGGACGGCCCTACGGGAAGCGCATCGGCATTTGCATACACCTCGTCAAGCGTCTTGTATTCTCCGATAAGCGCAAGAGCCGTTTTTTCGCCTATTCCGGGGACTCCCGGGATGCAGTCTGAGCTGTCACCCATAAGCGCTTTTATATCTATGAGTCCCTTGGGAACAGTGCCGTATTTTTCGAAAAATTTTGCTTCGTCGTAAACAACGGTATCGGTATTTGTCGCAAGCAAAACGCTTGTGTGACCGTCGCAGATAAGCTGCAAAGAATCTCTGTCACCCGTCAGGATACAGCAAAATGCGTCCGAAGCCTTGCATTTTTCCGCAACTGTTCCGAGAATGTCGTCAGCCTCTATGCCGTCTTTCTCCAAAACGGAAAAGCCGAGCTTTTCGGATATCTCTTTTGCGTACGGCAGCTGTATCGCAAGGTCATCGGGCATTCCCTTTCGGTTTGACTTATACTTGTCGTACATAAGATGTCTGAATGTCGGAGCTTTCCTGTCAAACGCGACGACAAGTCTGTCGGGCTTTACCGCTTCGATATTCTTCAGCAATATGTTGACATATCCCATAAGGGCATTTGTCGGGATTCCCTTTGAATTTGAAAGTGCCTTTATTGCAAAATACGCTCTGTTGAGTATGCTGTTTCCGTCAACCGCAAGAACTTTTTTCATATTATTTTTCCTTTATCGGATAGTCGAAGTAAATCTCGGTTTCTACATTCGGATATGCGGATTTTATTATTCTTTCCAAAACGGCGCAGACGGGATATTCGGTAAAGAAGTGCCCTGCGTCGGCAAGCAGTATGCCTTTTCTCTGCGCGGACAAAAAGACATTGTAGCTTACATCTCCCGTCACGAATGCGTCGGATTCTGCAAGGATGGCGGCGTCAAGATATTCTTTTCCGCTGCCGCCGACGACGGCTACGCGACTTATATTCTTGTCTTCGCATACACAGCGCACATACGGAACGCCGAGCTTTTCCTTGACAAAGGCAATAAACTCTTCGCCAGTCACGGCGCTGATATTCCCGACTCTGCCGAGCATATCATATCCAAACGGAGTGACATCGGAAAGTCCGAGCCTTAAGGCAAGCTCATCGCATACGCCGCCCTTTGCAAAGTCAAGTCTTGTGTGAGCGCTTAACTGCGATATGCCGAGCCCGTACATTCTGTTTGCCATAAGCGGCTCGGGCGTTTTCGCCGTGAGCGAGTGGTACGCCTCAAACAAAAGCGGATGATGCGTGACAATCATATCGGCGCCGATTTTTTCAGCTCTGTCTATCGCCGCATCGCTTACATCGAGGCAGATTAAGCATTTTTTGACTTGCGCGTCAATGTCGGGGCAAACCTGAAGTCCATCGTTGTCCCATTCGCATCTCAAAGATGTCGGCGCGGCTTTTTCTATCACATTTACTATTTCTTTTACTGTCGGCATTTTTCTATCTCCGATAAATAGTTTTCGACTGATTCTATTGCCTGCGCTTTATCGGTCGCTCCGTGCTCTCTTGCGGCAACAAGAGCGCCGAGATATTTGCGGACGGATTCGCCGTAAAGCTCTTTGGTTTCGCAAAGCGAATATTTGCCGAAGCGGTATTCGCACTCCGAATACTCTTCGCTTGCTCCGACCTTTGCTTTAATGATGTTATAAAGCTTGCCGTTATCGGTTTTTGCGATGATTTCTTTCTCTATCGCAAAGCCGTTGCTTTTAAGAAATTCGCGCAGGATATCCTGCTCTGTCATCGGCTGCAATATGAGTGTGTTCCCGTTTGCTTTGAGCTGCTCGGCGGCATTTTTAAGTATGCCGCATATCGTCAGTCCGCCCATTCCGGCGATGATTACCGTGGAATACCTTGCGGGAACATCTTCCCTTATTCCGTCATACTGCATGGTTACGAGAAGGTCGCCGAAGCCGAAGCGGTTAAAATTCTTCCGTGCGGCTTCAAGAGGGCCTTTTCGTATATCCGTGACAAGAACATCTTTACATATTTTGTTTTTTATCAGGTGAAGCGGTATGTAGGCATGGTCGCTTCCTATATCGGCAACGGTGTCCCCCTCTCTTATGAGCGAAACGATTGCCGAAAGTCTTGCATCAAGTGTTTTTTCTCTCATCAAATCGGCAAACAGGGCACGATACCGTGCCCTGCTTTTTCCTTATTACTTATTTGCAAAATGTGCGTTGAGCTTTTCTATAAGTGCGTTTGCGTCAACACCGTGAACCGCGCAAGCCTGCTCTATCGTTTCGCCTCTCGAAGCGGGGCAACCGAGGCAGTGCATACCTATCTCGAAAAAGTAGGGAGCGGTCTCTGCGTCAAAGTCGAGAACATCGCCTATAATGCTGTCTTTTGTAACTGTCATTTTGTTCACCTCTTGTATTTTTATATACTCCGCTATACAGCGGAAATATTCAAACTTTCTTTGCCGAGCGATACTTTTACAGAAGAAATTACGCTGTTGTATCTTCCGACAATTTCGTTTGCAACGGCATCTTCAATCTCGGTCTGTATTGTTCTGCGCAGATTTCTCGCTCCGAATTTTTCGGAATACGACTTTTCGGCAAGATATTTTTCCACGCCGCCGTCCCACTCGAAGGATATTCCCTTATCGGAAAGCACGCTCTTGAGTTCCGTGAGCATAAGTGCCGCAATCTTCGTGAATGTGTCCGCGGAAAGCGGGTCAAATGTTATTATTTCGTCAACTCTGTTGAGAAATTCGGGGCGTAAAAAGTCAAGGAGCGCTTTCTCGGTCTTTTCCTTAAGCATTTTCGCGCTCTCTCCGAAGCCGAGCATAGAGGATGTATTTGAGCCGGCGTTGGTTGTCATAACGATAACGGTATTCTCGAAATTTACCTCTTTGCCGTGCGAATCGGTAACTCTGCCGTCGTCGAGAATCTGCAAAAGAATGTTGAGAACATCGGGATGCGCCTTCTCAATCTCATCAAAAAGGATAACCGCATAAGGCTTGCGTCTTATCTTTTCTGTAAGCTGTCCGGCGTCGTCGTAGCCGACATACCCGGGAGGTGAGCCGATTATTCTCGACACGCTGTGCTTTTCCATATACTCGGACATATCAAGTCTTATAAGCGAATCGGGAGAATCGAACAAATCGGCGGCAAGCGTTTTGACAAGCTCCGTCTTGCCGACGCCCGTGGGGCCTGCAAATATGAACGAAACCGGCTTCTTTTTGACGCAGATGCCCGCTCTGCTTCGCTTTATTGCTCTGCATATAGCGTCAACCGCTCTGTCCTGACCGATTATCTTTTTATGAAGTCGGTCACCGAGCTTATCTACCCGCTCAAATTCACTCTCCGTGATATTTCCCGCGGGAATCTTTGTCCAAATCTCAATTACTTCGGCAAGGTCGTTTTTGGTTAAAACTATTTTTTTCTTTTCTTCCTCAAGCTCCGCCACGGTATTTTCAAGGCGGATTATATTCGTCTTTGCCTCGGCAACCTTCTCGTATATATCGTCGGGAGCGTCCTCCGCGGTCTGCTTTGCCTCGAGCTCCTTCAAGCTCTCTTTTGCCTTTGCAAGCTCCGCCGCGCCCTCTTTGTATCTTTCGAGAATATCGCTGTCATGCGCAACGCGGCTTGCCGCTTCGTCGAGAAGGTCTATCGCCTTGTCGGGGAGAAAGCGGTCTGTAATATATCTTTCGGAAAGCACCGCAATCTCTCTGAGCAGCTCTTCCGGAATTATTACGGAATGATATTCCTCGTAATAATGCTTAATTCCCCGTAAAATTCCGACTGTATCGTCTATCGACGGCTCGGCTATGACGATGGGCTGAAAACGCCTTTCGAGCGCCGCGTCTTTTTCTATGAATTTTCTGTATTCGGCAAGCGTTGTCGCACCTATTACCTGAATGCCGCCGTTTGCAAGTGACGGCTTTAAGATATTGGCGGCGTTCATACTGCCCTCGGCATCTCCCGCGGCAACTATGCTGTGCACCTCGTCGATAACGAGAATAATATTGCCGAGCGCCTTTATCTCCGAGACAAGTCCTTTGATTCTGCTCTCGAACTGTCCTCTGAACTGAGTTCCCGCAACAACCGCCGTCATATCAAGGTTGTAGACTTCCTTGTTTTTGAGTGTAAACGGCACTTTTCCCTGCGATATCCTTATCGCAAGAGCTTCCGCTACCGCGGTTTTTCCGACGCCGGGCTCTCCGATTAGGCAGGGATTGTTCTTCTGTCTGCGGCAGAGTATCTGTATCATTCTCTCAATCTCTTCGTCTCTGCCTATTACCATATCGAGCTTGCCGGCTCTCGCTTTTTCGGTGAGATTTACGCAAAACTGCGTAAGATATTTTTTTGACGGCTCGGCATCTTGCTTGGCGTTTTTGCCGTCGCCCTTCTGCGATGCGCCTTTGCCGCCGAATATCGCCTTTAAGTCTATCGCCGGAGCGCTTCCGTCGATATTCTCAAGTCCGTCCTCGCTCGGTGCCTGTGCGCCAAGCATTTCATTGACGCTCTCGCTCATATTGTCAAGCTCGTTTTCGTCAATTCCCATACGCTGAAGGATATCGCTGACGGGCTTTATGCCGAGCTCCTTTGCACATTGAAGGCAAAGTCCCTCGTTTACTGTATTTCCTTTTTCCATTCGTGTTACAAACACAACGGCAATATTCTTATTGCATCTTGAACAAAGCATAATCTGTCTCCAAAGCGGAATCAGTTTCCGCCGTTTTTATCTTCGAATACATATTTGCGATATTTGATTATATATTCCGCTATCGCTATCACGGCAAGCGCCGCCGTTACAACGCACAGAGTGATGACCGTGATGCGTTCAAACAGCAGATTTATATTTACCGCTTTTTTGAGGGTATTTATAAGCATGATAACGCCCATGGCGATATAGAACGAAACGGTGCTTATCTTTCCGAATGTGTTGGAAACGGCTATAACCGATTTTTTTCTCCACACCAAAATCGCGCCGATAAGCGTAAGCAGTTCTTTTATCACGAATATCGCGAGAATTGCATAATTGATTATTTTACTGTATGCAAGCGCGATAAGCACGCAGGTCTGAACGAGCTTGTCTGCAAGAGGATCGAGTATCTTCCCCGCAGATGTCACCCATCCGTATTTTCTGGCAAGTATTCCGTCAAAAACATCCGTTATTCCCGCGGCGGCAAAGATACTGAGCGCAACTGCAAGGTCGCCGAAAAAGAAAAAGTACAGAAAGACGGGCGCCGATATTATTCGCAAAAGCGAAAGCAGGTTTGGTATATTTTTCTTAAACATAGACATCCTTTTTTCTGAGTTATTTTATTGCAGGAACATATTGTTCCGCATATTTGAAAATAAATGTGTCCTCAAGCACGGTCTTTGAAAAAGTATCGGGATATACAGACTGAAAATAAGGAATCGCGGTCTTAACAAGAGACACAAACACCACCGAAAACACAAGCGCGGTGGCAAGTCCGAGAAGTGCGCCGAGCAGTTTGTCGAAATGCTTGAGCGGCGGGAGCTTGACGAGCTTGGATATTATCCAAAAGACAATCACGGAAATTATATACGATGCGGCAAACAACACCGCAAAGCACAAAAAGTATACAAGCTTATCGGATATCTTTGCGGCGGCAATTCCGGCTATACTGTTTATTGCACTGCTTTTGCCGTCCTCGAGCTTTGCTTTTATATCATCGGTATCTATACCGATTCCGGTAAGATATCGCGAAAGCTCCGACTTCTCGTCGTTTATGTCATTCTCCGCTTCTTCGTCGCTTCCGGAAATATCAGCAAGCGTTCCCGCAAGCTTATCTTCAAGCTTTTTCTTATATCCGTTATTGTCAACCGCGTTTACAAGATATCCCGTGGCGACAAACGCAACCGCGATTGCAACTACAAGTGATGCCGCTCCGGAAATGCTTTTGACAAAGCCTCTGCGTGCCGCTACGACTATCGGAACCGTGACTATCAGCAAAAGCGCAAAATCAATAATAATATGCACAGAAAGCTACCTCATTTGCTTATTCTTATATCGGTTCCCGATACAAGAAGCAGTTTCCCATTTTTATAAGTGATTATATCAGAATAGTCGCCTGAAAGCAACACCTTTTTGACGCCGCCGTCGGCTGTATTGACGGTTGCAAGGCTGTCTTCGACGATATAAAAGACATTGTTTCCATCACAGGCTATGGCGCTGACCTCATAATCCTCTCTGCCTGAATATATGCGTTTTCCCGCAGAATTATATACAAGTATCGTCGATAGGTCGGTGGTTTCGGTCTCCGTCAACGATACCGCAACGGCATTCGGGCAATCTGCGATATCGGCTATGATATCGCCGTATTCCATAAATTCGTTTACGCACAATTCGTTGCCGTTCTTGTCGAAGAAAACTATGCGGTCACTGCATACAAGATAACAGCCAGAATCCGTCTTTCCGACCTTCATCGGAAGTGTGTCTTTGT
Organism: Eubacteriales bacterium; assembly: GCA_045627885.1. Taxonomy (GTDB): domain Bacteria; phylum Bacillota; class Clostridia; order Oscillospirales; family CAG-272; genus CALCTE01. The sequence goes on along the minus strand of JAZQOM010000028.1, from coordinate 3,268 downwards.
ATGTGTAGCTCTTTGCTTTTCCCGTGTTTATACTGAAAATGTTAAGGTAAACCGTCGGCTCTCCCGCGTCGGAATTGAAGGACGCAACCGCGATATGGTCATTATCATCGAGCATTTTGACAGATGTTGTATATTTGTCTGCGGAAGTCCATCTGAATATCTCGGAAAAGTCCTTTTCGTAAACTATAAGCTCGGATGCGGAAGATACATCGTGAGTCAGTATGGCGTATATGCCGTTTTTGTTTATATCCGCGGTATACACCGAATTATCAAAATCTTTCTCATACACAAGGTCAACGGTATTGTATAGCTGAACCGATGTGCCGCCGAGGTCATATATCAGCATATATTTTTCCGATGTCACGAGCTTCGGCGCGGTCATATTTATATGCTTTGAACTGAAGCGTGTGCCGTCGGCTCTGTACAGCTCGATTCTGTCACTTCGCAGTGCGGCGACATAAGATTTATACGAGCCGCAAGCCGCAAGGTCGGCACTGCTTACGGAAACACCGTCGTCGCTTATCAATGCGTCAATATCCCTGAAAGAATAGAAAATCTCTTTGAGATTTGCCGCATTGATTATAGATGAGAATTTCATTACTCCGAAAAGCGAGATGCAGACAATAACGAGAAGAAGCACAAATCTCGTAACCCTGAGGCGCTTTGCCGTGGCAATAAGCTTTTCGTCGGGCTTTATTTCAGGCTCTGACAAATCGGCGCCGAGCTTATCGAGCACGGCAAGCTCTTCGTTAAGGCTTTTATCCGATATTTCGAGCTCATATTCTTCTTCCGTACCGTCGTCGGATATTCTGAGCAATTTGTCCGAAGCCATTCGTCTCACCTCCCGATTAAAGAACATTTTACCATATTTTTATATATATATCAATAGGAATTACATAAAATATAAAATTTGATATTCCACTTGTTTTAGTTTGCATTATGTTGTATAATGAAAAAAATACGAAAAAGGAGTGCGGCAGTGAAAAACAGTCATCGTTCTGTTGTAAGGTACATTATAATCGTCATATTATTTACCCTGTCCGTGCTTCTCTATGCGGGGAATTTGTTCGGACTTCAGGTTGCAAACAAATATAATTACACGGTGAGCTCCGAAACGACAACAAAAAGATACATCAAGGTAAAAGCGCTCCGAGGCAAGATTTATGACCGCAACGGCGTTCTTCTTGTGTCAAACAAGGTCACCTACAACATTGAGATAGACAAGTACAAGGTAAAGGACGCCGATTTGCCGGAATCGTTTGCAGAGCTGTTTATGCTTTTGGACGAAAACGGTATCGAAACAAGCGACAGATTTGCCGTGACGGAAAGGGCTCCGTTTGATTTCAAGGACGGGTATTTCGATGCGTACAGCACTGTTTTTGACAAATACGCAAAGGAAAACATCAAAATAAAAAACTATACCGCCGACGAGCTTATGGAATATCTTATAAAAAAGTACAAGCTCGAAAATTACGATAAATATACGGCGCGAAGAATAATCGGTCAGCTTTTCGAGATGTATGTCACAAACTACGGTTACGGCGCTCCGTATACCGTGGCAAAAGAAATCGACTCGGAGACAATCAACGCGATAGCGGACAAGATTCTCATAATAAACGGCGCGGGATTTTCTTATTCATCGGAACGAGAAATACTGCACGGCGACTTTGCCGCTCATATTATCGGAACCGTTGGACGCATATTTGAGGAAGACTATGAGGAATACTCCAAGCTCGGTTATTCCATGGACGCCATAGTCGGAAGAAGCGGCATCGAAAAAGCTTTTGAACAATATCTGCGCGGCTATGACGGAACACTGATTCAGGAAGTAAACGAGGACGGCGTAATAATAAAGGCTTATTATGCGTCGGAGCCGATAGCCGGAAAAGATGTGTATTTAACCATTGACTACAATTTGCAGGTCGAAACGCAAAAGGCTCTGCAAAGAACAATAAAGCGAATATCTTTATCTTCTCCCGGGCATCACAGCGGAGAGGACTGCAACGCCGGAACGATTATTGTTCAGGCGCCCGACACGGCGGAAATTCTCGCCATGGCATCGTACCCGACATACGATTTGAGCACATATTCGACAGATTATGACAAAATAGCATCAAGTCCCAATTCGCCGCTTGTAAACAGAGCGCTCAACGGTCTTTATGAGCCCGGCTCATCATTCAAGGTGCTGACGAGCATTGCGGCTCTCGAAGAATGTGTAATAACGCCCGATACGGCAATATACGACAGCGGTATCTACAAAAAATACGAGCCTACCTACACTCCGCACTGCTGGTATTACGACAAGCACGGAAAAGGTCACGGGGCACTCAATGTGACCGGCGCTCTGCAAAACTCCTGCAACTATTTCTTCTTTGAAGTCGGCGACCGTCTCGGAATAGACAAGCTCAACATTTACGCCACGGCATTCGGGCTCGGAGAAAAAACCGGCATAGAAGTAGCGGAAAGCACCGGCATTCTCGCAGGGCCGAGCTACAGAAATTCCATTCAGTCAACCTGGTATCTCGGCGATACTCTTCAGGCGGCAATAGGTCAGTCGGATAACCTGTTTACACCGATTCAGCTTTCGAACTATATGTCAACATTCTTAAACGGCGGAACGAGATATCAGACGCATCTGCTTTACTGTGTAAAGAATTTCAAGGACAACAGCGTTTACTATCAAATGCCCGCAAATATCCTTTCGCATACGGATATGTCGGACTCTACATACAAAACGGTAAAGAACGCCATGAGAAAGGTTATCGAAGACGGTACAGCCGCAACGACCTTCAACAATTTTGAGATAGAAGTCGGCGGAAAAACCGGCTCGGCGCAGGTCAGCCGCGGAAGCGCAAACGCGATATTCATCGGCTTTGCGCCGTACGAGCAACCCGAGATTGTGGTAACGGTAGTGCTTGAGCACGGAAGCAAGGGCTCTAACGCCGCGGGAGCGGCAAAGGATGTTATAGCCGCGTATTACGGAATTGACAAAGACAAATAACGGTAAGCATAAAGTAAGGCAGAGGCGTATCGCCTCTGCCTTTTATTATATCAAATATCTGTATATCAATATCTGTCGTAGCTCTGTTGTGAGATATTCACAACGCCCTCGGGAATGGAAGATATACCTTCGAGCAGCTTACCCGTTCCGTTTGCAACGCACAAAAGCGGATTTGCGGCAATTCTCGCTTTTATGCCGGTGACATTGCTTATAAGTCTGTCTATTCCGTAAACAAGCGCTCCGCCGCCGGTTATGACAATACCGTTA
>JAZQOM010000027.1:0-13487 GCA_045627885.1 Eubacteriales bacterium | reverse complement strand
ATAAAAATGCTGCAAACCGCCGCGGCGTTCTTGGGAAAACAACTTGAATCATAAGTACCGTTTTATCATATTGCGCCGAGAAATATAATTTGCGCCCCGGGCATTAAGAAAGGCAGTTTTGCGTTTTGCAAAACTGCCTTTGCTGTTTTTATGTCGTTTTTTCGGTTTGTGTTGGCTTGAAACTGTGGATTATTTCAATGTTTTTTCTTCGAAAAATACAGGATGACAACAATTATGACAATAATGAACAATACTGCCGTAATAATCCCACATATCGCCCGTGCCGCTAATTTTAAGTTTGCCTGTTTCGGTATCAAACGACCATGTAAGATTATCGCCGCACTCTCCGCCGTATGATTCTGCGTTTGCGGTAAATGTAAAGCCCGCAAACAATGAGACGATAATCACTACGCTCAATATCGAAGATACAATTCTGTTTTTTACTTTCAAGACTCTTCCGCTTTGTTGCGTTGCCACTTAATTTTGACATTCACAGAATGTCATTTTCCGCTTGGTTATAACATTTAATTTCAGTGTTGACAAGTAGTAAATGTCAAAAGGGGTGGGATTTTGTTTATAAACAAGACGGAAAACGGCAAAAACAACATCTGCGCTTCGCGGAAGGGGCTCGGCATATCGCAAAAAAGCTTGCCGACAGGCTTCAGCTCTTCGGTCTCGATATCGACAAGAACGCCATTCAGCGCATAGAAGCGGGCAAACGCTTTGTGACCGACATCGAGCTTATCGCATTTGCCGATGTGCTTTCGGTCGGCTTTGATGTTCTGCTTAAAAAATAATCCTTCATCTTTCGGATGAAGGATTGTTTTTTTACTGTGTAAAATTGTGTTTGCGGCAGTCATACCGCCTTATTTTTCAGCCGGATGTCATCCGCGATAAGGGCGATGAATTCGCTGTTTGTCGGCTTGCCGCGCGATGCCTGCACGGTATAGCCGAAAAATTCTCTGAGTGTATCTATGTTTCCCCTCTCCCACGCGCTTTCCACCGCGTAGCGGATTCCGCGCTCGACTCGCGTTGCAGATGTTTTATGCTCCTTTGCAACCGCCGGATACAGCACCTTTGTAAGCGCGGTTATGGCGTCCGGCTCATTTACCGCCATCATTATCGCCGTGCGAAGATATGCGTGACCTTTGAGATTTGCGGGGACGCCTATTTTATGAATTGTCTCCGTCACCTCTGCTTCAAGGTCTTTTTGCACATTCTTTGCCGCTTGTCCCCTCTTTTTGTCCGTAAGCCTTTCGATATGCGCGGCAAGCGACTCGAAATCCACGGGCTTTTTTACGCAGTATGCGGCGCCCAAAGAGCTTGCCTCCGAAAGCATCTGCATATTGTCGACTCCCGTCGCTACCACGAATACGGGAGTGTTCTCTCCCGCAAATTCGGAGATAACCCTGCACCCGTCGTATTTTGCAAGCCACAGCTCTAAAAGCACCGCATCGGGACGGCTTGCCCGTATCTTTTTTAGGGCGTCTTCCCCGTCCTTTGCCATTCCGACTATTGCAAACTGCCCGCCGAGATTTACCTTGCATTCTTTTAAGAATTCTTCATCGCCGTCCGCGATAAGCAGCTTCTTTCTCTCCTGCATTTCTTTCTCCTTTTGCGATGCGGTAATTTTCCGTAAATAATTATACAGCAAATTTTCACTTCTTGCAACAGAGTTTTTGCTATTGTAAATTCTTCTGCTTTATGTTAGAATATAATGAATAATTATATTTCGGGGGCGAGAATATGGATTCGGATAAAAAAACATACACCGCTTCGCAAGAGCTTGCGATAAAAGAAAACGGCAAGACTATTCTCGTCAGTGCCGCCGCCGGAAGCGGTAAAACCTTCGTTTTGACAGAAAGAATCATAGCGCGCATTACAGACAAAACAAATCCCGTGAGCATAGATGAGCTTTTGGTGGTCACTTTTACAAATGCCGCCGCCGCAGAGATAAAGCAGAGGCTCTCCTCCGCCCTCTCGGAGCTTATCGCGGAAAATCCCGGAAACCGCGCCTTGATAAAGCAACTTGCGCTTGTGGGAAGCTCGCATATTCAGACAAACGACGCGTTCTTTCTGAGCGTGATTAAAGAGCATTTCGACAAGGCAAATCTCCCTGCGGGATTTACCGTCTGCGGCGACGAAAATATCACGAATGAGCTCTCGAAAAAAGCCTGCAACAATGTTCTCGAAAGGCACTATGCAAGCGAAAAGGACGGCAGTCGCTTTTTTAAGGTGATAGAAAATTTCAGCAAGGCACGCGATGACGAAAATGTTGCAGAATTTCTTTATAAGCTCTACAAGCAGCTTATAAAGCTCGAAAATCCGATTGAATTTCTCGAAAACAGCATCGACGAATACAATGAGATTGCAAGCGGAGCGCTCGATTTCTTCGATTCGAGCTGGGGAAAAGCCGCGGCAAACGAGCTCGAATTTGAGTTTGAGCATTATACAAGACTTCTCGACAATCGCATGGAAGCTCTTGACTCGGATGAAACCTGCCCGGGATACAGAGATGCGCTTGAGTATTACAAGGATTTTATAAATAAGCTGCGCGAAGCGGTAAGGCGCAAGAATTACGGGGAAGCATACAATACAATCATAACCCTGGAATCAACAAAACTCAACAAAAAGGGCAAGGGTGAGCTGAGTGCTCTCGGCGACGCAATAAAAGAAGACAAAAGAATTCTGGTGGGCTCGCTTAAAGACGGCGCAATACGCGCCATGCTTCCGTGCGACGAAAATACGCTTAAAGCTATATGCTCGCAGTGCGCGGAAATCATCAGCGGCATAAAGGAGCTGTTTTGCGAATTCGAAAGCGAATACGCAAAATTAAAAGATGAGCGCTCGATAATAGATTTTTCCGACATATCGAGAAAGTGCTATGACCTTTTGATAAAAGACGGAAAGCCGACCGAGATAGCAGAAAGCACGGCGGCAAAATTCCGTGAGATATACATAGACGAATACCAAGACACCAACAAATTGCAGGATACGATATTCCGCACGCTTTCCGAGTGCTCGGGGGCTCCGAGGTTTATGGTCGGCGATGTAAAGCAGTGCATCTATGCGTTCCGCGATTCCGACCCCAAGCTTTTTAAGGGCTACTATGACAGTTTTCCAGACGCAGACAAGGCGGCGGACGAAAACTGCGAAAAAATACTGCTCTCCGAGAATTTCCGCTGTGACTTGTCGGTTGTTAACACCGTAAATCTGGTGTTTGAAAATCTTATGAGCGATACCGTCGGCGGAATAAAATACAATGACGGCGCAAAGCTGATTTTCGGTAAAGACAAGAGCAAAACGGCAAACAAGAGCGCGGAAATAATCATCACCGAAAGCGGCGGAAATGTTAAAGAAAAAGCGGAAGCCGAAGCCAAAAACTGCGCCGCGTATATCGCAAAGCTCATACGCGAAGAGGGATATCAGCCCTCCGATTTTGCGGTTCTGTTCCGCAAGAGAAAAAGGCTTTCGATATTCAGAAAGGCAATAGCTGAGCTCGGAATCCCGATAAACGACGAAGAGGGCGACGACATAAGCAGTCTTGCGGAAATTGAACTTGTTATGGCGGTGCTTTCCGCAATAGACGACCCCGCAAGCGATATTCCTCTCGCCGCCGCTATGTGCAGTCCCGTGTTCGGCTTCGACTACGACGAGCTTTCGGAATATTCTTTCGGAAGAAGCGGCAGTCTTCTCGATTCGGTCAAAGGCTATGCCGAAAACGGCGACGAAAAGGCAAAAGAGTTTTTGGCAAAGCTCTCCGATTACAGAAAATACTCTCTTTCTTTCGGCATAGACAAGCTCATTCAGAAGATATGCTCCGACGGCAGTCTTGACCTTACTATTAAATCCATGCCCGACGGAAAGACGCATTATGCAAACATTCTCGCCCTTTGCCAAGCGGCAAGAGCATTCTCAAACAGCGGACTCGGCGGAATATCGGAGTTCATATCCTATGTCAAGGACGGAAAGATAAAGGCAAGCGCGGCAAGCGGAAACGGCGTAACGCTTACGACCATTCACAAGTCCAAGGGACTTGAATACAAGGTGTGCATACTCGTATCCGCGCACGAGGAACTGATATCAAGCTCCGGAAAGAATGACTTTTATGACGCAAAAGGTGTTTCCGCCTCATTCTCGCTGATGCACAGCTCGGGATACGCAAAGCTTGTAACTCCCATGAGCTCCGTCGCGAAGCGCCTTGAAGCGAGAGAACCCATAAATGAGGCGCTGAGAGTCTTGTATGTCGGAATGACGAGAGCAAAGGAAAGGCTTATAATTTCCGCGGCGGAAAGCTCCGAAAAGTTAAGAAAAACAGCGGAAGGCTTTGCTTACAATTACGATATCTGCGGCCCGTATTATATACGCAAAGCGTCCTCCACTCTCGAATGGCTTATGAGAGCCATCTCAAAAAAGCTCGGTGCGGATAAGCTTTGCGCGGCTGTCGACGACGGAGATGCAAAGCTCACGGACGACCTCGATTTGCGTGTTGTTTCCTCTCTTGAAGAAGAGGCGATAGGCACAGCGTCATCGGAGGAAATTCCGCTCGAAATAAAGGTTTATCCCGACTACACCTACCCTCATTCGGACAGAAGAACGATACGCGCAAAGCTGTCGGTTTCCGATTTGAAAAAAAGCGAAGACACAGAGCAGGCAAGCGAAAAAAGCGGCTCGTCAATATTCTCCGAGCAGTCGCAGCTGCGTCCCGAATTTATGAAAAAGGACTCTATGTCTGCCGCGGAAAAGGGAACCGCTATGCATGTGTTTATGCAGTTCTGCGACTTTGAGCTTGCAAGAAAGAACATCTCGGACGAAGCCGACAGAATGGAAAAGCTCGGCTTTATCACAAAAGAGCAAAGAGCGCATCTTGACGAAAAAAAGCTCTCGGAATTTTTCGGCACGGAGCTTTATTCTAAGATAAAAAGCGCCAAAAAAATATACCGTGAGCAGCGCTACAATCTTGCCGACTCGGCAGACAAATATTATGAATCCGCGGACAAAAACGAGACGGTGCTTGTTCAGGGAGTAATAGACCTGTTCTTTGAAACAGAGGACGGAAAAATCATTCTTGCGGATTTCAAGACCGACCGCGTAAAAGAAGACGGCGGCGCACAACTTCTCATAAACCGCCATTCGTTCCAGCTTTCGATGTATAAACGGGCAATAGAAAAAATGCTCAAAAAGCCGCTCGATGCGGCGTATATCTACTCATTCTCGCTCGGTGCGGAAATCCCCGTACCGCTGTAAAAAAGAGGTGCCTTTATGTTTTTGGAAAAAATAAATTTTCCGGATGACCTCAAAAAAATATCCGATGCCGATATGCCCGTGCTTGCCGAGGAAATACGCGACTTTCTCGTTGACAATGTGATGAAAACCGGCGGTCATCTCGCGTCGAACCTCGGAGCGGTTGAGCTTACTCTCGCCATGCACAGAGTGTTTTCCTGCCCTTACGACAAATTTATTTTTGATGTCGGGCATCAGGCATACATTCACAAAATACTGACCGGCAGAAAAAATGAATTTGCAAATCTCCGCCGCGAAAACGGAATATCCGGCTTTACAAAAAGAGATGAAAGCGAATACGACGCATTCGGCGCGGGGCACAGCAGTACATCAATTTCCGCGGCTCTCGGCTTTGCAAAGGCGGCAAGACTCAAAAAAAGCGACAGCTGGACGGTCGCCGTCGTCGGAGACGGAGCGTTTACGGGCGGACTGATATACGAAGCGCTCAATAATGTGGAAAAAGACCTCAAGCTTATGGTGATTCTCAACGACAACGAGATGTCTATATCCAAAAATGTCGGAAAGATGTCAAAATACATAAGCGATATCCGTTCGTCAAAGTATTACATAAAGGCAAAGCACGATATATCCGATGTATTAAACTCACTGCCCATAGTCGGAAAAAGCGCCGCGGGTACAGTCAAAAAAATAAAAGAAGCCGCGAAGTCGCTTGTGGTATACGACTCGAACTTCTTTGAAAATATGGGATTAAAATACTACGGCCCCGTTGACGGCAACAACTATGCGAAGGTAAAGTTTATACTCGAAGAGGCAAAGAGATACGGCTCAAGCTGTATTGTTCACTTAACCACAAAAAAGGGACTCGGCTATATTCCCGCCGAAGAAAATCCGACAAAATATCATTCCGTATCGCCGCGCGGTGTAAAAAAGAGCAAAAATCAGAGCTTTTCCGCGGCGTTCGGAAAAGCGCTTACGGCTCTTGCGGCTCACGACGAAAAAATATGCGCGGTTACCGCCGCGATGTGCGAGGGAACGGGGCTTACTCCGTTTGCCGAAAAATTTCCCGAGCGCTTCTTTGATGTCGGCATCGCAGAAGAGCACGCGGTGACCTTCTGCGGAGCGCTTTCCGCCGCCGGAATGACACCGGTCTTTGCGGTTTACAGTTCGTTTTTGCAGAGAGCGTACGACAATCTCATTCACGATGTGGAGCTTCAGGGCGCTCATATCGTGCTCGGCATTGACAGAGCGGGACTCTCCTGCGATGACGGCTTGACGCATCACGGAATATACGATACTGCATTTTTGTCGCAGATAAGCGGCGCAACGGTGCTTTCTCCGATATCCTCAAAAAGCATCGGCCCGATGCTTGCCTACGCCGCAAAATCCGACGGAATAGTTGCGATAAGATATCCAAAGGGCGCGGAAGACGAAAAACTGCGCGATGTGTTCTACAAAAACGAAGCCGACTATGCAAAAATCGGCGTAAAAACGGCATTTGACAAAGACGGAAGCCTCGCTTTTTGCAAATATGTGTTCATAAGTTGCGGCAGAGCCGCGGCGGAAGCGGTAAAAGCCGCCGAAAAGCTCAATGCGGAAAATTCCGATTCTGCCGGCGTGATACTCTGCGAAATTCTTTCGGGAAAAGAATTCGTCGCGGATAAAATCGCGTCGCTCATTTCAAAGGACGCCGCCGTGGTCTTCTCCGAAGAGGGAATCCGCGCAGGCGGCGCCGGTATGCAGCTTCAGTCGATTCTTTCGGAAAAATACGGAATAAATATCAAGGTTATGGCGATAGACACTGTTCCCGACAGAGCCGACTCCGTCGAAAGCTTCTGCAAATTCTGCAAAATAGACTGCGACAGTCTTATTTCTGCCGCAAAGGAGATAAAATGAGAATTCTTCTTGAAATTTCTTACTGCGGCACCTCTTATCACGGCTGGCAGATTCAGCCGAATGCGCCGACGGTACAGGGTGAAATAGATAAAGCCTTATCGGAGCTCTACGAAAAGCCGATTCATTGTTCGGGGTGCAGCAGAACGGACGCCGGAGTGCACGCGAAAAGCTTTTTCTGCCACTTCGACACGGAAAAGAGCTTTTCCGTAGAAAGGCTTCCCGACGCGATGAACGCGCATCTTCCGAGAGATATCGCGGTGCTTTCCGCAAGAATCGTTGACGAGAGCTTTCACAGCCGCTTTTCGGTAAAAAACAAAACCTACGAATATGTTATATGGAACAAACGGCTGCGGAATGCGCTTTTCTGCGACAGAGCGCTTCACTGGTGCTACCCTCTCGACGAAAAGCTCATGGACAGAGCGGCAAAATATTTTGTGGGAACTCACGATTTCGCGGCGTTCAAGGCGCAGGGTACGGAGGTTGAAACCACAGTCCGCACGGTATATTCCGCGAGTGTTACGCGTGAGGGCGACTTTGTAAAATTCACCGTCTGCGGAAACGGCTTTTTATACAATATGGTCAGAATAATGGTGGGCACTCTTTTATATGTTTCCTGCGGGAAAATAGATGCGGACTCGATTCCCGCTCTTATTGAATCGAAGGACAGAACAAAAACGGGCCCGACCGTGCCGCCCGAGGGGCTCTACCTCGTGTGCACGGAATATCCGGAGGAAGAATAATGGCATTTGACAGCGGTATGCTCTCGGCGGTGGTGTCTGAAATCAACAGGCTTGCCGCAGGTGCGAGAGTAGACAAAATAAATCAGCCGGAGCGGGCGGAAATAGTACTTTCGCTCCGTGCGGAAGCAAAAAATCTCAAGCTCTGCATTTCGGCAGCGTCGGGCAGTCCGAGAATCTGCTTTGAAAAAGAGCCGAAAGAAAATCCCAAGGTGGCGCCGTCACTATGTATGGCTTTGAGAAAATATTTAAGCGGCTCAAAGCTCACGGGTTGTGAGCTTGTCGGCTTTGAGCGTGTCGTTCTGTTCCGTTTTGCGGCACGCGATGAGCTCGGATACATTAGCGAAAAGAGAATTTACGCGGAGATAATGGGCAAGTCGAGCGGCTTTATTCTCTGCGACGGAAACGACAAGATAATCACGGCATCGCGCTTTGTAGACCTGTCGGCAAATGCCGAAAGAAAGCTGTTGCCCGGCATAAGCTATGAGCTTCCGCCCTCTCAAGGCAAAAAAAATCCGCTCGAAGAGTCTGGAGAATACTTCTTTGCGATGCTTGACAAGGCGCCCGCCGAGATGTCAGCGGAGCTTTTTGTGAGAAATACCTATATGGGTATCTCCCCTCTTATCTCGCGTGAGATAGTGTTCCGCGCCTCCGGCAGTGTCGATACGCTTTTGTGTGACATCAATCACGGAAAGCTCTTTGCCCAATTTTTATATTTTGTCAGAGTAATAAAAAGCAAAGAATTTGTACCGTATCTCGTGTCGCTCGGCGAAAAAAGCGGCACGGACTTTACATTTATGCCGATAACGCAGTACGGCGCCGATGCCGTCTGCGAAGAAAAAGAGAGCTTTTCGGCTCTCGTTGAGGAATACTTTTCGGCAAAGAATAAGGCGGAAACGGCACGGCATTACGCCCACGACCTTTTTTTAGTGGTGCAGAATGCTCAGGCAAAGCTTTCAAGAAAGCTCGATGCTCTCGCAAAAGAGCTTGACGATTGCAAAAAAAAAGAAGAATACAAACTCTGCGGCGACCTTATCACCGCAAATATATTTATGCTGAAAAAAGGAGACAAAGCCGCAAGGCTTGTCAACTATTTCGACGAAAGCTGTCCCGAGGTTAATATAAAGCTCGACGAAAGGCTCACTCCGGCACAAAACGCGCAGAGCTATTTCAAGAAATACAACAAGCTCAAAAACGGCGAAATTTTCAAGGCTCAGCAGATAGAAAAAGCAAAAAGCGAGCTTATCTATATGGACTCCGTGCTCGATTCGCTTGAGCGAGCCGGCACGGATGACGAATATGCCCATATCCGCGAAGAGCTCATAATGGGCGGCTATATCAAAAAAAGCGCCGTTCCGTCCGGAAGAAAACTAAAGAGCAATACACCGGTAAGATATACTCTGCCGTCCGGACGACCGATTTTCTGCGGAAAAAACAATGTGCAAAACGATTATATCGACTCAAAGCTTGCAGAAAAGAACGACTGGTGGTTTCATGTCAAGAATTATGCCGGCTCCCATGTCGTAATGGTCACGGCAGGCACCGAGCCGACGGACGAAGACTTTACTCTTGCGGCACAATTCGCCGCATACAACAGCAAGCAAAGAGGGCAAACGGGAGTGGCGGTCGACTATACGCTTGTAAAAAATCTCAAAAAGCCGTCGGGAAGCGCGCCGGGATTCGTAACCTATTCCACTAACTACACGGCGTATGTTGATGCGTTTATGCCCGATATACACGAAGAAAAATAATTCTGCCGCAAAATTCACAAAAAGACTTAATATATTCACAATTCCGATATGATAATATGGAGATGAAAAAATGGAACTTTCCGAAATTAAAGAACAATGCTTATCATGCGAAAAGTGCTCACTCTGCAAGACGAGGACGAATCTTGTATTCGGCAGAGGCAACGAGCACGCAAGTCTGCTCTTCGTAGGCGAAGCGCCCGGTGAGCGCGAGGACATCACGGGAGAACCCTTTGTGGGCGCGGCGGGAAAGCTTTTGGACAAGTATCTTGACGCAGTGGGAATCTCGACGGATGACTACTACATAGCAAATATATTAAAATGCCGTCCGCCGAAAAACAGAGACCCGCTCCCCGAAGAACAGGATGCCTGCATAGACTATCTTCGCGCACAGGTCGCTGCGATAAAGCCGAAGCTGATAGTCTGCCTCGGCAGAATTTCGGCAATGCGTCTGATAAAGCCCGACTTCAAGATAACCGCGGAGCATGGAAAGTTCTATAAAAAGGGAAATGTTACGATATGCGCGGTATATCATCCGGCTGCGCTGTTACGCGACCCGCGCAAAAAAGAGGATATGCTCGAGGATATGAAAAAGATAAAGGCGATGCTCGGGCAGGAACAGTGAGGTTTTATGAGCAAGCTCATCTATGTTGCGGACGATGAAGAAAACATCCGCACACTCGTATCCACCTTCTTGAAAAAAGAGGGCTATTCGGTCAAGGCTTTTGCAAACGGAGATTTACTGCTTGACGAATTCAAAGAAAGCCCCTGCGACCTCATAATTCTCGATATTATGATGCCGGGCACGGACGGATTTTCGGTTTGCTCCGAGATACGCAAAAGCAGCACCGTCCCGATAATAATGCTTACGGCGCGGGATTCCGATATCGACTACGCAACGGGGATAACGCTCGGCTCGGACGACTACTTTACAAAGCCGTTTTCTCCGATGTCGCTTGTGATGCGGGTTAAAGCCATATTTCGCAGGCAGGAATACGAGCAGGCGGAAAAGAACTCTTCAAAAATTCTCTCGTTTGCGGACACGGAGATAGACTTAAAGACAAAAACCGTCACCTGCTCCGAAAAAGTCATCGACCTTACGCCCAACGAATACAGTCTTTTATGCTATCTTTTCGAGAACAAGGACAAGGCGGTTTCGAGAAGCGAGCTTTTGACGAAAATCTGGGGATTTGACGGAGAGGTGGAAACAAGAGCCGCAGACGATACCGTAAAACGCCTGCGCAAAAAAATTGCCGAAAGCCGCGTCGTCATCGAAACCGTATGGGGATTTGGCTTCAGGCTTACGGAAAAGGGAGAATAAAGAAAAAATTTCCGCTTTTGTCGGCTCAAAACCGTTGAAAATTTGCGGAATATGATGTATTATATCATCGTAAAAATCAAAAAGAGGTATGATATGAAAAAAACAGTTTTGCTTTTGCTTGCCGCAATTCTTGCGCTTTCGCTGTTTGCCTGCGGAAAAAAGAGTGCCGGCAAAAACGAAAACGAGCATCCGAATATAGGTGAAGAAAACAAAGAGCCGGTATCACCCGAAGCTCCGAACGAAGATTTTGTTCTCGACCTAAAAGAAAGTAACACAAGAAAAGTTTGGGTTATGGGTTCGCTTACCTATGTGTTTATTCACGACGGCGATAAAATAACATCGACGGAGCTTTACACGGACTGCAATTCTCCCGATACCGCAAAAAAGACTGCGGAAAGCCTGAAAAAGAGCCACGCAGACGACAAAAAAATAAAGTCTGTCGAAGCGGTAGGCAAATATGTCCGCTCGGTATACAGTGAAGAATATATGCCGTATAAAAAGATTAGCGATGTCGAGAAGGCGGTCTCCATTGCAGACGGAGATGCTCCGGAAGGCACGCTCCCCGAATCAGAAAACTGAAAAACATAAAAATACAAAAAATTCTTTGTTTCGGCATTCTGTCCGTCTTCCGACAAGCAAAACGGATAAAAAAAACACGGATTGCGGAGTGAAACGAAGCAATATTTCACTTAAAATACCAACTTAAAAGAAAAAACAGGCTGATTTTTCAGCCTGTTTTTTGTTTTCGGGGTTAAACTTACTTGAGTTCGACCTTTGCGCCTGCAGCTTCGAGCTTTGCTTTGATGCTCTCTGCTTCGTCCTTGGGAGCTGCTTCCTTAACTGTCTTGGGAGCTGCTTCAACGAGGTCTTTAGCGTCCTTGAGGCCGAGACCGGTGAGCTCACGAACAACCTTGATTACTTCGAGCTTCTTGTCGCCTGCTGCTGCGAGAACGACATCAAATTCGGTCTTCTCTTCAGCGGGAGCTGCTGCGCCTGCTGCTGCACCTGCAACTGCTACGGGAGCTGCTGCGGATACGCCGAATTCATTTTCTACTTCCTTAACGAGTTCTGCGAGTTCGAGTATTGTGAGAGACTTGAGTTCTTCAAGTATGTTTGCAATCTTTTCGCTTGCCATTTTAATTTCCTCCATAAAATGTTTTTTAATTTTAATTTTTTGTTATGCCGCTATGCGGCGGGAATGCTCACGCGGTCTGTTCCGCGTCCTTGTCGACAACAGCCTGAATTGCTCTTGCGAAGCCGTAGAGAGGGCTCTGCAAAGAACCGAGGAGCTTGGAAAGAAGCTCTTCCTTGGAAGGAACCTTCGAGAGCGCGACAACTTCGTCTTTGCTCAGAGCGGCGCCGTCCATGTAGCCTGCCTTGACATTGAATGTTTCAATCTTGTCTGCGAATTTGCAGATGACCTTTGCAGCGGCGAGGGGGTCTTTACCGGAAATCGCAAGAGCGGTCATACCCTCGAATATGTTGCCGAGGTCGTAGCCTGCGTTCTCAAAAACTCTCTTGGAAAGTGTGTTTTTGATGACTGTGTACTCAACGCCTGCCTCACGAAGCTCTTTTCTGAGAGCCGTATCGTCAGCAACCGTGATACCGGTGTAATCAACAACAACGCCTGCCGCAGAGCTCTTGACTTTATCGGTCATATCCGCAACCATCTTCTGCTTGCATTCAAGAACCTTTGCACTTGGCATATTTATTACCTCCGTTTTGAATTTTTAAGACAACAAAAAGAAAAATGCCCGTTTCCTGTCGGAAAAGAGCATCACAAAGTCTTATATGTGCGCTCCTCGACAGGAATACTTTGCAGGATTTCTCCCAACCTGTTGTCTTAGGAAACATAGGGATTTTATCATATAAAGAAAGCCTTGTCAATAGTTTTTGTTCAAAAATATAAAAAAATCTAATCAAAATCAAATATGAAAAGTTTTTTTGAAAAAGGTATTGACAAAGGCTTATTATTGCGATATAATTTTTAAGCGTTCTCAGAACGAATGCGAGTGTGCTGGAATTGGCAGACAGGCAAGCTTGAGGTGCTTGTGTCTTCATTGGCGTGTGGGTTCAAGTCCCGTCACTCGCACCAAATAAAAAGAGCAGGTCAAAGACCTGCTCTTTTTATTTGCATCAATAGGAAGGGACTTGAACCCTAAGAGGGCGTCGAGCGAACAGTAAACGCTTCGGTGAAGCGTTTACCGCGAGGCGGTGCGACGCGGCTGTGCCGCAAGCACGGGCGAAACGAAGTGTCGCCGTCCCGTCACCCGCACCAAAAATCAGCGGACAGTTTTTACTGTCTGCTGATTTTTTTGTATGTATGGGACTTGAACCCTAAGAGGGCGCCGAGCGAACAGTAAACGCTTCGGTGAAGCGTTTACCGCAAGGCGGTGCGACGCGGCTATGCCGCAAGCACGGGCGAAACGAAGTGTCGCCGTCCCGTCACCCGCACCAAAAATCAGCGGACAGTTTTTACTGTCTGCTGTTTTTTTTGTATGTATGGGACTTGAACCCTAAGAGGGAGCCGAGCGAACAGGAAAC
>JAZQOM010000026.1:0-12561 GCA_045627885.1 Eubacteriales bacterium | reverse complement strand
TTTGGGGTGAAATAGCTCCCACTGTTGAATACAGTAAAACCGGAATTCGGTGTCCCGTGATACATTACAAGCAAATTGCCGTCCGCATCTCTCACCTTGCTGTCTTTGAAATACGCACGCTGCCCTTCGGAAAGCTCCCTGCCTGTGGTGTCGCGCTCGGAATTTCTCCTGTTTCCTGAAATTTCACTATTGACTTTTGCGGAAGAATTGGATATACTGCTATTGGAATCAACACCGCCGACCGGCAATTGGAGCCCAGTAAGCGTTTCAAAAGTGTTGATTCTTTTTTTGTCGGTATCAATATATAATGCCTTAGAATAATTTATTAAATTTTGAGCGTTATCTTTCGCGTATGCACTTGCGACTTTTATTTCATCTATTTTCAGTCCTTTCTTATCGTTCGGTGACAACTCTAAAATAGCCAATATAGGTTTGCCTTTTGCATAAACCTCTCCAAACATAGTAATTCTGCTACTAATTGTTTTGGATTGCATTACAATTATCGGTCTTTCCAATATATTTGGGACTTGTTTGATTATCTCATCTGTCATTTCCGGATGAGCCTTTTTTATTTTGATAATTTTTGAACTGTCCCAAGTTATTGTATGGCTTTCTATTCCTATTTGTTGCAGTACATTTGAAGTCGTTCCGATGTTGAAAACGATTTTATTATTTATTTTATCCCATTTATCATAATTTTTGACAAAATCCGGATTTACAAAATAACTTTTACTAACTTCCGCAAACACAGCATCCGTTCTGTCTATATCGGGACGGGTGTTTTTTCTTTGCTCTGCCGTGTATTCTGCACGGTCGGATACATCATACGCTTCTATCTCTCCTGCCGAATTCATATACACAGCAAAATCCGATGTATCAGCACCGGAAGCAAAGCCTTCAACATCTTGAACGGCGTGCTGAATTTCATGCAAAAGTATTTTTTTGAAATCATCAACGGATGCCTTTTCAAGAAAGCTTCTGTCTATCGTTATACTTTTTGTCGTTGGCGAATAATATGCGTCTCCTTTACCGTTTGTATCAGTTGCTTTTATTATCATCTCTTTGAGCTGAGGATAAGCATTATACAATCCATCGTGACTTAAAAGATACTGCAACAATGTTTTTGAAGTATCAAGCAAATACTTCTTATCGGTATTGTTTATCGTGGCAGAGCTGTCGTCAATCTCAATTCTCCACTGTCCGTCATAGCCCCTAAACCAGCCTGTAGCTTGACGGATTTCTTCCGAATCTGCGCCGTCTTTTTCCATTTGCTGCGCTATATCAAGACCTATATTTTCCGCAGATGACTTTGTGCCTCTATATGACTGCTTTTTACTGCTTTTGATAGTTTCGCCGCTTTCTCCGTCCATTCCTCAACTACTTTGTCCTCGGCATCAAGTACGCGCTGAAATTCTGGATCTTTATACATCTCCTGTCGAGATTTTCTGTTTTCGCTTTGTGAATTCTTGATAACATAGTCCTTGAAGTCCTGAGCTGCGGCTTTTTCTTTTTCCGAATACTCCTTATCTATAGCTTTTGATTTTGCCGACAGCTCAGCATACTTTACAGACATTGAAGTCAGCTTCTGCACAAGCTCATATCTGTTTTTTACAACGAAAGGAGCTCGTACTTCTGCATAAAGCGACATTTGTTTCTTTCCTCTCAGCCCAATATCTCTGTCTGAACTCTTAAGAAATATTCCAAACGGCGTTTCATTGTCTCTTGTACCTGCTCCCTCTCTTCCGACATTGAATACGGTAAAATCATTCTCCGTTTGATGATACCATACCTTCGGCGTTCCGTCTTCGTTGAGAAGATACGGGGAAACTTCCTTTCCTGCGTGAAAATCTTTGTCGTATGCCTTGACAAGAGAGTATAAATCGGATATACTACTCATAGCAGATGTCTCATCGGTTAAGCCGCTGTTTTCAGCGTGAACACCGTTAGGGATATCTGCTACTTTTTTTATATCCTTTAATTCGTATGCACGATTGAAAATATCGTTTCCTTTTGTCGAAAGCGCCTCTTCAACATACATCTTCAGCAATTCACCGTCATATATTGTATAAAAGCTGTGCATAAAAGCTGTATTCGGCATTTTGCTTTTTGACGTATTATCAGATACTACGGTATCAAGCAAAATTGCATTTTTGACTATTTCTCTTATATTTTTTAATGCCGATACGCTGATTTTTTCCTTGACAGCATGATTGAACGTTTCGGCTTTTACCGTATTCCCCCAAGAAATAGTCTTTCCGGTGTCGGCGTTTTGTTCTTTTCCTGCCTCAAATGCAGAAGTTGCATTGATCAAAGGTAATTCTAATTTTGCTGTATCACTCGCCCTCCAATCTCCAAACCAAGCACGGAAGAACGGAGACTTTGTTCCAAGCTCTTTATAGAACTTGTATGCCCACTTCTGCGCTTTTTGAATGTCTGCGCTTGTAAAATCGTTTATGCTCACACGTTCACCATTGTGAGCTTTTATTATTTCTCGCAGCTGCTGAACATCGGAAACGGTTATAGGCTTGTCATAAGTGGCAGAGCTGTCGTCTATCTCAATTCTCCACTGTCCGTCATAGCCCCTAAACCAGCCTGTAGCTTGACGGATTTCTTCCGAATCTGCGCCGTCTTTTTCCATTTGCAGCGCTGTATCAAGACCTATATTTTCCGCAGATGACTTTGTGCCTCTATATGACTGCTTTTTACTGCTTTTGATAGTTTCGCCGCTTTCACTCTCGGCAAGCGTGTCAAAGTTCTCCGCCGCACCGGTGAAGGTGCTTGCGAACAAGTCGCGCAGATATGCTCTCATCTCCTCGGGGGCGTTGCGGATTGCATTTGCAAATATAAAAGCCGACTGATTCAGTCGGCTTTTATCATACATACAATTTGTATTATTCTTTGTCGCTTGCCTCTGCGCTTTGCTCCTTTACGGCTTCCGCGTTTTCGGCGAGAGCTTCAACACTCTCCGGAGCTTCAACACTCTCCGTAGCTTCGGCATCTGTCTCGGCTTCCTCGTCTTCTTCCTTTTCGGCTACCGCGAGATTTACGACATAAGCGTCTTCTTTCATTCTCATAACATAGACGCCGGATGTCGAACGGCTTGTATATACGGGAATATCGCAGGCGTGTACTCTTATTATTACGCCCTCATTTGTTATGAACATAACATCGTCGGTATCTTCAACCTCGGCGATGCCGCAGAGCTTGCCCGTCTTTTCGGAGAGCAGGTGACAACGCATTCCCTTTGTGCCTCTCGAATGAGCGGAGAACGCCTCGAATTCACAGCGCTTGCCCATGCCCTTTTCGGTCATCGTGAGGAGCTTTGCCGTCGTGTTTTCGGGAATGATTACCGCGCCGCACACTTCATCATCTTCGCCGAGCTTGATTGCTCTGACGCCTCTTGCGAGACGGCCCATAACTCTTACTTCGTTTTCGTCAAAGCGCGCCGCAAGACCGTTCTTGCTTGCGATAAGAATATCGGCGTATCCGTCCGTGAGCTTGACAAAGTTCAGCTCGTCATCTTCATCGAGGTCGAGAGCAATAATGCCCGTCTTTCTTATGTTCTTGTAATCGCTGACTCTTACGCGCTTGATTACGCCTTTCTTTGTAATCATCGTGAAGTACGAATCAATTTCGAGCGACGGAACGGTTATGCAGGAAGTGACTTTCTCATCGCTTTCGATGGGAATGACATTTACAAGATTTGTTCCCTTTGCCGTTCTGCCCGCTTCGGGAATCTCGTAGCACTTCTTCATATAAACCTTGCCGCGATTGGTGAACATCAGCAAGAAGTCGTGAGAATCGACTACATATACATTGTTTACGAGGTCTTCGTCACGCGTTGTCATGGCGGTAATGCCCTTGCCGCCGCGATGTTGAGCCTGATATGTGTCGGCGCTGATTCTCTTGATATAGCCTGCCTGTGTCATTGAGATAACATAGGTTTCTCTTTCAATCAAATCCTCGTCGAGAATCTCGTCGGCGTTTGTTTCGATGTCCGTTCTTCTTGCGTCGCCGTACTTGTCCTTTATTGCAAGCATCTCGTCCTTGATTATCTGCTTTATGAGATTTTCGTCTCCGAGAATCTCTTCGCAGTGCTTAATAAATGCCTGCTTTTCGGTAAGCTCATTTGCAATCTTGTCTCTTTCAAGACCGGAGAGACGACCGAGCGGCATTTCAACTATTGCTTGAGCCTGAAGCTCGGAAAGCCCGAAGTTTTCGCACAGAGCGGCTTTCGCGTCGGGGATAGATGCCGATGCGCGGATTATCTTTATCACTTCGTCTATGTTGTTGAGCGCGATAATATAGCCTTCGAGGATATGAACTCGCTTCAGTGCCTGGTCTCTGTCGTAGATTGTCCTGCGGCGAACGACATTTTTTTGATGCTCGATGTAGCACTCGAGAATTTCCTTTAAGTTCAGCACCTTCGGCTGATTGTCCACAAGCGCAAGCATCGTTATCGCGCAGGTGTCCTGGAGCTGGGTGTATCTGTAAAGCTGATTCAGCACAAAGCTCGGATTTGCGTCGCGCTTGCATTCCACGACTATTCTCATTCCGTCCTTGCCCGATTCGTCACGCAGGTCGGAAATGCCGTCGATTCGCTTATCCTTTACGAGCTCGGAAATTGCGGTGATAAGCATTGATTTGTTGACCTGATACGGAATTTCGGTAAAGACAATCCAAGTCTTTTCCTTGTGCTCTTCAAAATGGCACTTTGCTCTGACATAGATATGACCTTTTCCGGTTGTGTAAGCCTGATAAAGTCCCGCCGTGCCGTATATCGTCGCGCCCGTCGGAAAGTCTGGTGCTTTGATAAACTGCATAAGGTCGGTTATTGCGGCATCGGGATTATCCATAAGGTAAACCGTGCCGTCGATTACCTCCGTGAGGTTGTGAGGAGGAATATATGTTGCCATACCTACTGCAATTCCCACCGAGCCGTTTACAAGCAGATTCGGGAATCGAGAGGGGAGAACGACAGGCTCATCGCGGCTCGAATCGAAGTTAGGCTGATAGTCGATTACATTTTTTTCGATGTCGGTCAGCATTTCGTTTGCGAGCTTCGTCATTCTTGCTTCCGTATAACGGTAAGCGGCAGCGCCGTCGCCGTCGATGTTGCCGAAGTTACCCTGACCGTCAATAAGCGGATATCTCATCGAGAATGTCTGAGCAAGACGCACCATCGAATCGTATACCGCCATATCGCCGTGAGGATGATAACGACCGAGCACATTACCGACCGTTGTCGCAGACTTTCTGTACGGCTTGTTGTAGGTAAGTCCGTCCTCGTACATCGCGTAAAGGATACGCCTGTGAACGGGCTTGAATCCGTCACGCACATCCGGCAGAGCTCTGCCGACGATGACCGCCATCGCGTATTCGATGTACGATTTTTTTATTTCTTTCTCAATGTCAACGGTTATGATATTCTGACCTTCGTGGTTTGAATTCATTTTCTGTTTCCCTTTCCGTTTAATTGTATTTATTCATTGCTTTTTCGGCGTCGCCGTCTGCTATGAGCTTTACGGCGTCGATGCAGTTTTCCGCGCATTTTTTCATAAGCTCCATATCGGCTTTCGGTACCTCCGCAAGAACATAGTCGGCAAGCTCACCGCCGCCGCGCTCGTCGCCGATGCCTATTTTTATTCTCGGAAATCCGTCCGATGAAAGGCAGGCGATAATGCTCTTGAGTCCGTTGTGCCCTCCGGCGCTTCCGGAGCGCCGTATACGCATTTTTCCGACGGGAAGACTTATATCATCGGATATTACGATAACATTCTCGGGTGGTATTTTATAAAAGCCTGCGGCTTCCGCTATTGCAGTGCCGGAGTTGTTCATAAAGGTTTCGGGCTTCATAACGAGAAATCTGTGCTCTCCGAGCGTTAATTCTCCCGTCAATGAGTGGAATTTCGTCTTCGTGAATTCTTTGCCCTGCGAAGCCATAATAAGGTCGACGGTCATATATCCGATGTTGTGGCGCGTCTTCATGTATTTGGGACCGGGATTGCCGAGCCCCGCAAGAATATGAGTGTAAGATTTTTTACCGAAAAGCATATTTATTTTTTCCTCTTTGCCGCCCAGCCGTCAATAACCGTCTGCCTTGCTCTTGCAACGGCAAGAGAGCCGTCGGGAACATCCTTCGTTATCGTCGAGCCTGCCGCGGTATACGCGCCGTTTCCGACCTTTACGGGAGCAATCAGATTTGTATTGCAACCGAGGAAGACATCGTCGCCAATCGTCGTTCTGTACTTGTGCAGACCGTCGTAGTTGGATGTAACCGTTCCGCAACCGAAATTTACTCTGCAACCGACATCACTGTCGCCTACATAGGTGAGGTGCGAAATATGTACATCGTTGCCGAGATTTGAATTCTTGACTTCTACAAAATCGCCTATTTTCGTGCCGCTCTTTATTACACAGTTCGGACGCACTTGCGTAAACGGGCCAATCTTTACATCGCGCTCGATAACGGAGGATGTGACTTTAGACTGCTCTATTATCGTGTTCTGACCAATTGAGCTGTCGGCAATCATGCTGTTGGGGCCGATGACCGCATTCTTTGCGATAACCGTATTTCCGGAGAGCTTTGTGCCGGAAAGTATCACCGCGCCTTCTTCGACCTTGACCTCGGGAGCAATCTCAACGCCGTCATAGCACGGAATTTCAACTCCCGCGTCAAAGAGCGAATTGAGAACACGCTTGCGCTCGCGGCTGATGAAATCGCGCAACTCACCTCTCTCGGTTATGATGGGAACGCGTATGCTTTCAAAAGCCACGCCGTCGCCCGAATTCGGTACTGTTATAAGAGCTATTCTTCTGCCCTTGCATTCAATTTCAGTGTCGCAGCCTCTGAAGACTCTGCACACGATATCGACGAGCTGTTCAGGCTCTGATACGATAGGAGAAATCCTCAAAACGGTTTTTTCCGCATCGTCGCCCTCGTCCTCGACGGGAATCTCGCATCCCGAGCTTTGAAGCTTATACTTAAGGAGCTTTGCCGCCGTTGTTCCCAAAAGGGGAGTGGATGCAAAAACCGCACATTTCTCGCTTTTTTTGTCAGGAATATCGCAGATGACTATCTTGTCAATATTGAACTGTTGCATCATGCAGCACCTCTTTATTTATATTTATATATATTATACTATATTAAATAAGCGATTTCAATAAAAAATTGAAATAATTTTGCAAATACGGAAAAAAATATTGCAATTTGCCGACGAAATTTATATAATGTAATTTGCAGAACTATATTTTTGAAAAGGAGAACGACCAAATGCCCCAGGAAATCAAAAAAGCCGTCATACTCGCAGCAGGACTCGGAACTAGAATGCTTCCGATATCGAGATGCGTTCCCAAAGAGATGTTGCCGATAGTCGATAAGCCGGCAATTCAGTATCTTGTAGAGGAATGCGTAAACAGCGGAATAAAGGATATTCTCATTGTAACGGGAAGAGATAAAGAGGCCATTGAAAATCATTTTGATTTCACTCCCGAATATACGGAGAAGCTCACAAAGAGCGGCAAGACCGCGCTTCTTGAACAGACGGATAAGATTGCAAGACTTGCAAATGTCTATTTTGTCCGCCAAAAGGAATCGCTCGGAACGGGACACGCCCTCAAGTGTGCAAGGTCGTTCGTCGGCAACGAGCCGTTTGTCGTAATGTACGGCGACGATGTCTGCATAAACGACGAGTATCCCGTCACAAAGCAGCTTATCGACTGCTACAATAAGTACGGCAATTCCGTATGCGGCGTTCAGGAGGTTTCGAGAGAAGCCATCCGGAAATACAGCTCTCTTAAGGTCGAGCACCTTGAGGGCAGAAGATATGCCGTATCCGATATGATAGAAAAGCCGAAGCCCGGAGAGGAATTCTCTTTGTTCTCCATTCTCGGAAGACTTATCCTTACCGAGGATGTGTTCCCGCTTATCGACAAAACCGCTCCCATGAACGGAGAAATCTATCTCACGGACGCGATGAAAGAGCTTGCGTATATGGGCAAGATGAACGCGGTTGACTTCGAGGGCGTAAGATACGATATCGGCAATAAGCTCGGTATGATAATCGCGTCGATAGAGCAGGGACTCAAGCACCCCGAGACCGGAGAGGGACTTCGCGAATACTTAAAGAATATGAAAATCTGAATTTAGGAGATAAGTATGGAAAGAGTATCAAAGACAAACTACTATCTTGATATAGCAGAGGCGGTTGCATCCAGAGGAACCTGTCTGCGCAAAAAATACGGCGCCATAATCGTCAAGAATGATTCCATTATTTCGACGGGCTACAACGGCGCGCCGAGAGGCAGAAAAAACTGCTGTGACATCGGCAGATGTATGAGAGCCGAGCTGAATATACCGCAGGGCGAAAGATATGAGCTTTGCCGTTCCGTTCATGCAGAAGCAAATGCGATAATATCCGCATCGCGCGAGGATATGATAGGCTCAACGCTCTACCTTGTCGGACTTGACGCAAAGACAAACGAGCTTATGCCCGGACTCAATTCCTGTATGATGTGCAAGAGACTTGTCATAAATGCCGGAATCGAAAAAGTGGTTGTCAGAGACACCCCGACGGAATTTACCGAAATATGTACGAAAAGCTGGATAGAGAATGACGACAGCCTTTCCGGAAAATTCGGTTATTGATTAAATGAAAAACATACTTTTCGTCTGCACGGGCAACACCTGCAGGTCGCCGTTTGCGGCGTACTATTTCAATAAAAAAGCGGCAGAGCGCGGACTTACATACAAGTCGCGCTCTGCGGGACTTTTTGCCGCCGAGGGAGAGTCGCCGTCAATTTATGCCGTTTCTGCGGCGCAACAGTTCGGCGTGTCAAGCGAAATGAAGGTGCATAAAGCAAGAAGCATCACAAGCGAAGATATACTTTGCTCCGACTATATTTTCACACTCGGAGAAAATCATCTTCTTATGCTTGAGCCGAAGGTCAAGCTCATAAACGCGGAAAGAAAAGACGGCAAAAACACGCAGATATTCGTTCTCGGCAACGGCATATCCGACCCGTACGGCGGCGATGCCGAAATATACAGAGCGTGCTATCTTCGCATCACAAAATGCGTTGACGCCGTAATAGACAGATTGGTGCAGACAGATGGATGAGCTTGTTATATCGGAGTTTACTCCGTCCGACGCAAACGAGCTCTATGCGGTGGAATGCGCCTGCTTTTCCGACTGTTGGAGCCTTTCGCAGTTTGAAAGCATAAAAGATTGCTCATACGCGCATTTTTATACTGCAAAGCAAGGCGGCAGAACAGTCGGCTTTGCCGGCGTATATTGCCTCGATGTATGCGAGCTTATGAATATAGCCGTTCTTCCCGAATACAGGAGAAACGGCATAGCGCAAAAGCTTTTAGAGCGCTGTGTTCTGTGCGCCGCAAATAACGGATGCGACAGAATTCTGCTTGAAGTGAGAAGCTCGAATAATTCGGCAAAAGCACTTTACGAAAAAAACGGATTTGCTAAAATCGGAATAAGAAAAAAATATTATTCGGCTCCGACGGAGGATGCCGACATTATGCAAAAGGACATTATCAAATGAGAATTCTCGGATTTGAAAGCTCCTGCGATGAGACTTCCGTATCCGTCGTCGAGGACGGCAGAACGGTAAAAAGCCTTGTTATCGCATCGCAGATAGATATACATAAAAGATACGGGGGAGTAGTTCCCGAAATAGCGTCAAGAGCTCACGCTGAGGCAATATCATCGCTCACCGCCAAAGCGCTTGACGAAGCAAAAATGACGATGAAGGACATCGACGCCGTCGCCGTAACGAATATGCCCGGACTTATCGGCGCGCTTCTTGTCGGCGTCAATTTTGCAAAGGGACTTGCATACTCAAACGGCTTGCCGCTCATTCCCGTAAACCATATAAAAGGCCATATAGCGGCAAATTACATCACTCATCCGGAGCTTGAGGCTCCGTATATGGGAATAGTAATGTCGGGCGGCCATACATCTATAATAAGAGCCGACAGCTACACGGAATTTACCACTGTCGGAAGAACCCGCGACGACGCGGTCGGAGAGGCGTTCGACAAATGCGCAAGAGTAATGGGAATTCCGTACCCGGGCGGCAAGGAGATGGACAGACTTGCGTCTTTGGGAAACCCCAAAGCGATACCGTTTCCGACGGCAAAAATAACCGATTGCGCCGACTTTTCATTTTCCGGACTTAAAACCGCGGTGATAAATTATGTTCACACGCACGAACAAAAAGGAGAAAGCTACTCAAGAGAAGACCTTGCCGCATCTCTTACCGATGCGGTTTGCAGAGCTGTTTGCAACAATATAAATTACGCCGTAAACAATTACAATAAAGGCTATAAACGCTTTGTCGCCGGCGGCGGAGTCTGCGCCAACTCTCATTTGAGAAAACGAATTTCCGAGCTCTGCGATAAGCTCGGAATGGAGCTTTATCTTCCGGATATCTCTCTTTGCGGCGACAATGCCGCGATGATTGCATCACAGGCATACTATGAGTGGTGCGCCGGAAATGTCGCAAAAGACCTTCGAATAAATGCATACGCTTGCAATAATTTCTAAAATTTATGCAAAATCCGCATATTTCTCAATTTTTGCATAATTTCAAAAAGCGCAGTAAAATCGATGCCAAAAAATAACTATACCGTTTATTTATAAATGGCAAAACAACGGTTATCCACAGGGAAACAATAAAAATTTCGCCCAAAAGCGTGATTTTTTCAAAAAAATGTGGATAACTTTGTGGATATTGTGTATAAGTTGCAAGACTTTATGCATATATTGAAAATTAAATTTTCAGGCAAAACATACGATTTAAGAAAAAATTCCCATTTTTGACAATGTATAAATACAAAAAGGTGATGTATATGCACAGCAATAGCTTAAGATATAAAAGGGAGTATTTTACTACCTATCAGTATAACGGAGCGGACGGATATGTCAGCATACCGCATCTGTACAGACTGATGCAGGAGACCGCATCGCTTCAGCTTTACGAATACTATGATTCGCTCGAATCGCTCAAGGAAAAGGGACTTGCCTACATTCTGTCGCGTATAGATGTAAAGTTCAAAAAGCAGGTCGGCTCATACGAAAAAATTTTCATAGAATCGTGGGGCAGAGCAAGCAGCGCCGTCACGCTTACGAGAAACTATATGATAAGCGACGCAAAGAAGAATATCATCGCGGAAGCGACATCTGTCTGGGCGTTTTTGGACCTTGAAAAGAGAAAGGTGATAAGAACGACGGAGATTCCGCATCCCGTCAAGGAATGCACGGACGATGTTGACTGCGATGTTATGAGCAGAATCAGTGTTCCGGAAAATCAAGAGCTTATAGGCAAGAAGACCGTGATGAAATCCGATATCGACTTGTACGGCCACATGAACAATTCAAAGTATATTGACCTTGTGTGCGATTTTGCGCCGGTCGGCGAAAAGAGAATATCGGAGCTTAAAATATTTTTCAGAAAAGAGTGCCGCGAGGGCGAAGAGCTTTCCGTTTTGTGCGGAGAGTGCGGCGGAAAGCTTGTCATAAGCGGAATAAAGAGCGACGGAGAGCGTTCGTTTGACTGCGAACTAACGCTTGAATAATCGGAGGAAACAATGGATATAGGAATAGATTTGGGCACGGCTTCCGTGCTCGTCTATGTAAAAGGCAAAGGCATCGTGCTCAATGAGCCGAGCGTTGTCGCCGTTGATAAGAACACAAAGGGCATACTAGCCGTCGGCAACGATGCAAAACGGATGCTCGGAAGAACACCGGGCAATATTCTTGCGGTGCGCCCGCTCAAAGACGGCGTAATATCGCAGTATGAAATAACGATGCGTATGCTTCAGCATTTTCTCAAAAAGGCGGGGACATCGCTCATATTCAAGCCGAGAGTAATTGTGTGCGTTCCGAGCGGAATAACCGAGGTCGAGGAACGCGCCGTGTATGATGCTACCGTTCAGGCGGGAGCAAAGCGGGCATATATAGTCGAAGAGCCTATTGCCGCGGCTTTGGGAGCGGGAATAGACATATCCGCGCCGAGCGGAAATATGATAATTGACATCGGTGGCGGCACAACGGATATAGCAATAGTGTCACTCGGCGGCGTTGTTGCATCGGAATCCGTAAAGGTTGCGGGCGATAAATTTGACGAAGCCATAGTAAGATACATAAAGAAAAAATACGGAATCCTCATCGGAGAGCGCACGGCAGAGGAGGTCAAGCTGGCGCTCGGATGCGCATGGACAAGAGATGACGATATCACTATGCAGATAAAGGGAAGATGCCTCACGGAGGGACTTCCGAAGGAAGCCGAGATTTCTTCCGCGGAAATACTCGAAGCTCTTGAAGAGCCTATGACACAGATAGTCGAAGCAGTCTGCGGAGTGATAGAGCGCATACCTCCCGACCTTGTCGAAAGCATCACCAATAACGGTATTGTCATAACCGGCGGCGGAGCGCTTGTTTACGGAATAGACAGACTTATAAGCAATGTCACCGGCATAAAAGCGAGAATTGCCGCAAATCCGCTTTTGTGCGTTGCAAACGGAACGGGTAAGCTGCTCGAAGG
>JAZQOM010000025.1:0-4450 GCA_045627885.1 Eubacteriales bacterium | reverse complement strand
AAAAACTTAATGTAAAACCAAAACTCTCACCAAAGCCGTAACTCAAAGACAGAAAAGTCGTAAAGACGGGCAAAAATGCCCGTCTTTACCTGTCTTTATCCGATTTTGTCCTCTGTCGTACGCTTGTACGCCGACGACGACAAAATCGGACAATCAGCCTGCGTTTCTCATCATCTGACAGCTTGCTGACTTTGTCAGCAAGCTGAGCTCACTTCAAAAGAAGTGAGCATTTTTTATTTTTTTGCCGATGCAAAAATTCCGTCCGCGATATTTTTATAGCTTTTGTCCGTCACCGCAAATCTCACGCCGTCGAGCTCATAGTCGCCGTTCTTGCTTTTTTCAATTATTCGAATTCCGCTTTCTGCATAGACGCTCATTCCGTCCGCGCCGACATAGAATCCTTTGGGAATCACTACCTTATATCCGCAAAGCAGCTGCGGATTTTTCTCGTTACTTTTATCGCTGCCGCACGAGCTCTCCGCGGAATCATTGCCGTCAGATACATCTTTTTTGCTGTAAGACGATTCCTTTCGCTCCGGTTCTTCCGCATCCGGCGCTTCAGATAGGTTCTCGTCCGCGATTACATCATATCTGCTCTTGGAGTCTGCTGATTTTTTTGAATTCATCGCGGGAATTGCCGTGACGCATATCACGGCGCAGAGGGCGACTGCGGACGATATGCCGGTTATGGCTTTTATTGTTTTTGCTCTTTTTTTGACTGCGATATCGCGCTTTGTGAAAATTTCATCAATAAACTGCTTATCGGATTTCATCGCCGAGCCCCTCCTTTTCAAATTCTTTTTTTGCCGCTTCTTTTGCGCGGAATAATAGATTTGCCATTTGTTTTTTGTTTTTTTTCAGTATTGACGCGGCTTCGTCGCCGCTCATTCCCTCAAAGTATATAAGATACAGAACATCCTTGTAGTCGGGATTTATCCTGTTCAGAGCCGCAACGATTCTCCTTTTTCTTTCGTCGCAGATAACTTTATCTTCAATATTTGTCTCGTCCTCAAGAGAGTATTCAAGCTCCGAGATGTCAACGCCGGGATGCCTTGAATTCTTCTTCAAAAAGTTAAATGCCTTGTTTCTGCCTATTGTAAAAAGATAGGTTTTAAGCGGCGTTTTGAAGTTATACGAATGCTTGTGAAGCAAAAGCTCAACAAAACTGTCCTGCGCGATATCTTCGGCGACGGACGGATTTTTTACAAATCTTTCGATAAAATATATTAAATTGTCTTTCAGAAGCAAAACGAGCTCCTCAAAGGCTTTTTCATCACCGTCGAGGTAGGCTCTGTAAAGCAAAGCAGGTTTATCCACGGCAGTATCCTTTCACAAATTATACAACGGTCAAAGCCGATTATCTCACCTGATTTTATCATATATTTTTTATGCGGACAAGTATTTCTTGCAATAATATAAAAGCGGTGGTATCATATAGTAAACAGAAAGCGGAGGCTCGTAATGGAAACCAAAAAAGAAAAAATAAAAAAATATCTTGATAATCTCTGGTATCACGAGAAGGCGAAGATAATAATATTCGGTACACTGCTTGTAATGGTCATTATAGGAATAACACAGTGCTCCGCTAAAAAAGAAGCCGATGTATATCTTCTTTATGCGGGAGAGGGCACGGTGACACGCACCACGGTAAATACGGTGACCGAGAATATGGAGAAGTTCATTCCCGAGGACTACAATAAAGACGGCGTAAGGAGTTGCGAATTCGCACAGTTTATGTTTTCCGGTTCGGACGGCTCAAACGGGCAAAAAGCGTTTGATTCTGAGATGTACGGCGGCAGAACGGTTATACTGTTGCTTTCGCCGACAGAATACAAATACGCAAAAAAGAACAGATATATCGTAACCCTGCAAAGCGCCGTAGGATATACGCCGGAATTTGCAAAGGACGAGTATTCCGTAGAGCTTTTTGACCTCGAATGTGCAAGCGAAATGGGCGTAAATATGCTTCCCGAGGATACTGTTGTCTGTATAGCCGCACCGCGCACGGCAGGCGATAATAAGGGAAATTCCGCAGAATATAAAAGACAGATAAAGTTCTTCGAGTATATGCTTTCATACGATATGGATTAGCGGAAATATCACAAAAATAAGGCAGATTTGCGATTTTGCAAATCTGCCTTTGACTTAGTATTCGATTTTTTCAAACGGCTTATATATGCCGTCGAACATAACATTTGACGGGCCTTTCATAGTCACCGAGCCGTCTTTTCCGACCGAAATATGAAGCACACCGCCTATCTGCTCTACATCGACCTCACTGTCGCACAGACCGAGCTTGTATGCAACTGCAACAGCCGTGCAGCAGCCCGTTCCGCAGCCGATGGTTTCGCCCGTTCCGCGTTCCCATTCTCTCATGCGGAAATAGCTTCTGCTGTCGATTATCGCAAATGTGACATTTGTTTTTTTCGGGAACAGAGATGTCATATTTTCAATGGCTTTACCGTATTTTTCGACATCGAAGCGCATAAGCTCATCATCTATGAAAGCAACCGTGTGCGGATTTCCCCACGAAAGACTCGAGAGCTTAAAAACTCTTCCTTCGACCTCAACATCTTTCATAATAAACTCATCGCCGTCCGTTAAAACGGGAATAAGCTCTTTTGCAAAGCGGGGAAGACCAATGTTTGCGATGATGTTTGTCGCGATATGATTCCCGTCAACCTCTAATTTTATGTGCTGAATTCCGCCGAGCGTTTCTATTGTAAGCTCTGTTTTGTCCGTCAGCTTGTAGTCGTATACATACTTTGATACGCTTCGCAGGGCATTTCCGCACATTTCGCCTTCAGTTCCGTCGGGATTGAACATTCTCATACGGAAATCGCAAATTTCGGACGAACAGATAAGCACAAGCCCGTCCGAGCCTATTCCGAAGCGTCTGTCCGATACCTCTTTTGCGAGAGCGGAGGGATTATTTACCTTTTGTTTTATGGTGTTGATGTAGACATAGTCGTTACCGTATGCCTGCATTTTTGTAAATTCAATACTCATATTACTCCAAAGCCTGCTTGAGGTCGGCTATAATATCGTTTACATTTTCGATGCCTATCGAGATTCTGATAAATCTTTCGTTTATGCCGAGAGCTTCTCTCGTCTCTGCGGGAATCGACTCGTGCGTCTGCGTCATCGGATAGGTGACAAGAGATTCAACACCGCCGAGACTTTCCGCAAAGAGAATCATTTTTACATTCGAAAGGAGCTTGTGAGCGGTTTCTTCGCTGTCGAGCTCAAAAGAAATCATACCGCCGAAGCCCGTCGTCTGCTTTTTGGTTACCGCATAGTCCTTGTGGTCTTCAAATCCGACATAATAAACCTTCTTTACCTTCGGATGATTTCTTAAGAAATGAGCCACCTCGTACGCATTTGCACAGTGCTTGTCCATTCTCAAGGGAAGCGTTTTAATTCCTCTGATAAGAAGCCAGGAGTCGAGCGAAGCGAGACCGTTTCCGTGGGATTTCATCTGTGCGCGGAAGAAATCCGCCTGCTCTTGCGTTGATACTACTACTATGCCGGCGATTGTGTCGTTGTGACCGCCGAGATACTTTGTTCCGCTGTGAACAACGATGTCTGCGCCGAGCGAAAGCGGCTTCTGCAAATACGGAGTAAGGAAAGTATTGTCAACGACCAAAGTCACGCCGAGCGGCTTTGCGATATCGGAGATAGCTCGTATATCCGCCACTTTCATCATCGGATTTGTGGGAGTTTCAACAAAGAACATTTTGGTATTCGGCTTAATAGCGGCTTTCAGCGCATCGAGGTCGGACATATCGACATAGGTGAATTCGGCGCCGAACTTGCTGAAAATCTCGTTGCAGATACGGAAAGTACCGCCGTATATATCATCCGATAAAATAACATGGTCGCCTTTTTCGAGCATGGAGAAAAGGCACATATTTGCCGCCTGACCGCTTGCAAAGGCAAATCCCTCAAGACCGCCCTCGAGAATGGCCATAGTGCGCTCAAGCTCCTGCCTTGTCGGATTCTGGAGTCTTGAATAGTCATATCCCGTGGATATGCCGAAATCTCTGTGCCTGAATGTTGCCGTCTGGAAGATGGGAAAACTTACTGAGCCAGTCATCGGGTCGACGCCGAGAGCGCCGTGAACAGCCTTAGATTCAAAAGCAAGCTCATCTTTCGTCGAAAAATCGTTGTAGTAACATTCGTTTTTCATAACATACTCCTTTATCTTTTTTATCTTAGATTACACCAGATATGACGGCACTCGAGAAACGCCGCATTACTTTGTTCCCGCAGGACGGTCTTCGCTCGGACTTACGGGGAAGTAAGCCCTTCGTTTGCCCGCCTGCGGCGTCGCGTACTGCGGCGTTTTCGAGCACCGCAGTTTCCGCGTATATTTTTTACCTTTGATTACACCAGAGGGCACGCCGCATGATAACATCCGCATAGCTTTGTCATCACTCCCGCCCTGCGC
>JAZQOM010000024.1:0-12662 GCA_045627885.1 Eubacteriales bacterium | reverse complement strand
GGAACACATCACATCACTTTTGCGAAGCAAAAACATCACTGCGAGTGAAACGAGCAACATCACTTGCCCGTCAGGGCAAACATCACTTTTTATCCCGCAGGTTCAACACCATCCATCATTTTTTCGAAATATCTTTTTCGTAGTCCAATCACATGATGAAAAAGAGCATTGCGAAAGCAATGCTTTTTTCAATGATATCCGTTCCTGTCGGAACGGGTGATATACCTTCGGTATGATATCCACCTGCGGTGGATGATATACGCCTGCGGCGTATGAAGGAACGGTTTTTATATCGTGCCGAGCGATGACATCTATGTCAAAAAGTCGGATGCTTTTTTAACATTTTTTGTTCCGATTTGAGAAAATTACAAATTTCTCCGAATTGTCTTGACAAGTTCTCCATATTATTATAAAATAACGCCGTAATAATACTTTCTTGTGACTGACGGATTATGCAGAGTACTGCAAGGGAGCAAGAAATATAAACTTTTTATGCCGACCGTCTGGGCGCAGTTAGAGGGATAACTCTGACTGCGCCGCTTTTGTTTTTTACAAAAGGTGGCAATAATCGGGAGAAAGGAACAAAACAAATGAACATTTACGAAATAAACGGCATCGGAAAGCTGATTGGCGGAAATCCCTATGTAGGCAGAGGAATCATTACGGGTACATCCGCAAACGGAAAATACGCGGTAAACGCATACTTCATTATGGGAAGAAGCGCAAACAGCCGCAACCGCATCTTTGCGATTCGTGACGGTTCTCTTTTTACGGAGCCGTTTGATGCTTCAAAGGTAGTAGACCCCAGCCTCATAATTTACCCCGCGGTTCGCAAATACGAAAACTCTCTTATCGTCACCAACGGTGACCAGACAAATACGATTTACGACGCTCTTAAAAGCGGTATCTCGTTTAAGGAAGCCCTCGAAAGCCGCGAATTTGAGCCGGACAGCCCAAATTTTACTCCCAGAATCAGCAGTATCTCCACCTTTAAGGACGGCTCGTTCAGTTATGAAATGAGCATTCTCAAAAGCATAGACGAAGTCGGAAGCGACTGCGCAAGATACACTTTTTCCTATAACGCAAAGCCGGGACTCGGGCATTTTATTCACACCTATATAACCGACGGCAATCCTATTCCGACATTCACAGGCGAGCCCGAAAGAGTGGCTGTTCCAGACGACATCAAGGCATTTGCAAAAGATATCTGGGACAATTTAGACGAAGACAACAAAATTTCTCTGTATGTTCGCTACACCGACCTGCAAAGCGGAGAATTTTCCGAAGAACTGATAAACAAAAACAAATAAGGAGAACAAACGATGAAAGAATTTGAGCTTAAATACGGGTGCAATCCCAACCAAAAGCCCGCGAAAATATTTATGAATGACGGAAGCGAGCTCCCGATTGAAATACTCTCCGGAAAGCCCGGATACATCAATTTTTTGGATGCTTTCAATTCTTGGCAGCTTGTAAAAGAACTGAAGGAAGCGCTGGGACTTCCTGCGGTTGCATCATTTAAGCATGTCAGCCCGACCTCCGCAGCAGTAGGCATAAAGCTCTCCGAAAAGCTCAAAAAAGCCTGCTTTGTCGATGATATCGACGGTCTTGACGATTCTTTGCTCGCGTGTGCTTATGCAAGAGCAAGAGGTACCGACCGTATGTGCTCCTTCGGTGACTGGGTGGCGCTCTCCGATATCTGCGATGTGACAACCGCAAAAATGATTAAGCGTGAGGTTTCCGACGGCATTATTGCTCCCGGATATGAACCCGAAGCCCTTGAAATATTGAAAACAAAGCGCAAGGGCAATTACAATATCGTTAAAATCGACCGAAATTATGTGCCAGAAGTGACGGAGCGCAAACAAGTTTTCGGCATCACCTTTGAGCAGGGACGCAACAACTTCAAGATTGACAAGGAACTGCTTTCAAATATTGTTACGCAAAACAAAAAAATGCCCGAAAGCGCAGTCCGCGATTTGATAATTTCGCTTATCACGCTAAAATATACTCAATCAAACTCAGTATGCTTTGCTTACGACGGTCAGGCAATAGGCGTCGGCGCAGGTCAGCAGTCGAGAATCCATTGTACCCGTCTTGCGGGAAGCAAGGCAGACACATGGTTCTTGCGTCAGAGCGACAAGGTGCTGAATCTTCCGTTCCTGCCTACCTTGGGAAGACCTGAACGCGACAATGTTATCGACGGCTACATCAACAAAAACGAGGAAGATGTCTGCGCCGACGGAAATTGGCAGAAATACTTTTCAAAAAAGCCCGAGCCGTTTACAGACGCCGAGCAAAGAGCATATCTCGACACTGTTTCGGGCGTATCGCTCGGCTCCGACGCGTTCTTCCCGTTCGGTGACAACATCGAAAGAGCAAAAAAGAGCGGCGTTTCGTATGTTGCAGAACCGGGCGGCTCAATCCGCGACGACCTTGTTAAAGAAACAGCCGACAAATACGATATGGTTATGTCGTTTACCGGTATGAGATTGTTCCATCATTGATGATGAAGCGTTAACAAGGAAATTTGCCGATAGCTATAATATTTGCATATCGAATCGGCGGTCAAATATTTCAAATAAAAGGCAGGATATAAAAAATGAACTTTTTTGAAGAACTTAACAACTACGATGCAGAGGTAGCCGCCGCCTGCGAAGACGAGCTTTCAAGGCAGCGCCACAACATTGAGCTCATAGCAAGCGAGAATATTGTTTCAAAGGCAGTGCTTTTGGCAGCGGGCGGAATCCTTACAAACAAGTACGCCGAAGGTTATCCCGCTCACCGTTATTACGGCGGCTGCAAGTATATTGATGTAGTCGAAGAAATCGCGCGCGAACGCGCAAAAAAGCTTTTCGGAGCGGAGCACGCAAATGTTCAGCCTCACTGCGGCGTATCTGCAAATATGGCTGTATTCTTTGCTCTGCTTTCCCCGGGTGATACCGTTATGGGTATGAATCTTCAGGAGGGCGGTCACCTTTCTCACGGCTCGCCCGTAAACATTTCGGGCAAATACTTTAATTTTGTTCCCTACGGTGTTTCCAAAGAAACACAGATGATAGATTACGACGAAATGCGAAAGACGGCGCTCGAATGCAAGCCGAAGCTTATCGTTGTCGGTGCAAGTGCATATTCGCGCATAATCGACTTCAAGCGCTGCCGCGAAATAGCGGACGAAGCAGGTGCGTATCTTATGGTAGATATGGCGCATATCGCCGGACTCGTCGCCGCCGGTGTGCATCCTTCCCCCGTTCCCTATGCGGATGTTGTTACCACAACCACACACAAAACGCTTCGCGGCCCGCGCGGCGGTATGATTCTTTGCAAAGAGAAATTGGCAAAAGCGATTGACAAGGCTATATTCCCCGGTACTCAGGGCGGCCCGCTCATGCACATCATAGCCGCAAAAGCCGTTGCTTTCGGCGAAGCTATGACCGATGAGTTCAAGGAATACGGAAAGCAGATTGTAAAAAACGCCGCCGCACTTTGCGAATGTCTCAAAGCACGCGGAATAAAAATCGTATCGGGCGGAACAGACAATCACCTTATGCTCATTGACCTCACCGGCACGGGTATTACCGGCAAAGAGCTTGAAGCAAGGCTTGACGAAGTTCATATTACGGCAAATAAAAATACGATTCCGAACGACCCGCAAAGTCCTTTTGTCACAAGCGGTATCCGTATCGGTACGCCTGCCGTTACAACACGCGGATTCAAAGAAAAAGAAATGAAGCTCATCGCAAACTGGATTGCCGATGCAATCGAAGATTTTGAAGGCAACAAGGAGCGCATTTCAAAAGAAGTTCAAGAGCTTTGCAAGCAGTTCCCGATTTATTGAACAAGCAGTGAAGATTACGACAATATCGGTTGACGGAAAATACAAATCCCAAAGAATATTCGACAATTACTTTTTCATACTATTACAATGCTCCGGGCGGCAAAAAATTTCGTCCGAAAACCGACATCGAACAGTAAAAAGCTGATTTTTATATTTATATTGCTTTATTACAATACGGCAGGCTTCAAAAAAGCCTGCCGTATTGTTATGTACCGCTGTTTTTTATCGCTTTTGCTCCTATCTTATTGCTTTCGTGTTAAATAATTATACATATTTTATGCCTTTTAATGTCAAAAACTATTGAATAAACAGAAAAAATATGTTATACTTATATAGTAAATATTTGTATGCTTTCGTTGGCATATTTTGTTAATTTTCCCGATAAAGCATAAACGGTAATCCTGATTTTACACTGATAATTCAAAAGGAGTTTCGACGATGGAGCGTTGTGTTTTCTGTATGAGCGCGATTGACGGCGATGTCTGCGGGCATTGCGGTAAATCGGCATCCTCTTATATTCCGGCATCGCATCATCTGATTCCGGGCACTATCCTTAACAAAAGGTATTCGGTCGGCGCCGTTTTGGGCGAGGGCGGCTTCGGAATTACATATATCGGCATAGATACGGTGCTTGATATGAAGGTTGCCATAAAGGAATACTTCCCTTCCGGAATTGTCAACCGCAACAATACATCCTCCACGGAAATAACCGCCCATGTCGGCAGTGTTGACGACAACTTCGAAAAGGGCAAAAAGCGTTTTCTCGAGGAAGCGAGAACGCTTGCGGCTTTTTCCGGAGAAATCAACATTGTATCCGTAAAGGATTTCTTTGCCGAGAACAACACGGTATATATCGTGATGGAGTATCTCGAGGGCACGGATTTGAAGTGCTATCTCGACAAAAACGGCGTTATGACTTTTGCGAACGCATTTAATATGCTTTGCCCGGTGCTGAATTCGCTGTCGAAGATTCACGAAAAGGGACTTATTCACCGCGACATCAGTCCGTCGAATATTATGGTTCTCAATAACGGAATCATAAAGCTTTTGGATTTCGGCGCCGCGAGAAATATCGGCGGAATGGACCAGAAGAGTTTGTCGATTATGCTCAAGCCCGGTTTTGCTCCCGAGGAGCAATACCGCAGCAAGGGCTATCAGGGACCCTGGACGGATATATACGCCCTCTCGGCGACTATGTATAAAATGATTACGGGCATTATTCCCGACGACGCGATGAACCGCTTATATAAGGATGAGCTGAAAGCTCCGTCCGAATTAAACAAGAACATCACTCCCGCTCAAGATGCGGTCATTCTCAAGGGACTTGCAATAAGACAGGAGAACAGATATCAAAGCATAAGCGAATTTTTGGAGGCGTGCAGGCAGGCGTTATCGCAAGCAAGTGCCGCACCGCACAATTCTTATTCAAGTAGCGGATATGCAGAACAGCAGGCAATCAAATTGCGCGTTTCCTGTCCGGAATGCAACAGTTCTTTTGCCATTTCGGTAAAGGCTCCGAACGCTCCGTGGCACACAAAATGCGAAAAATGCGGAGCCGAATTCACGGATAAGGGCACTGTATGTCCTCATTGTCACGCGGTAAACAAAAATAAAGCAAAATTCTGTTGTTTCTGCGGAAGCCAAATGAGTACAAAGCAATCTTCCGCGAAAAAAGCGGGGCAAAACCAGTCCGACACATCCGTCGGCAAGACTGCCGGCAAGAGCAAAGGCTTGTTCTGGCTTTATCTTGTTTTATCGGTCTTCACACTCGGCATAGGCAATATGATTTTATTGCTTATACGCAAGAAAAACGATAAATCAAAGTGGAAGCACATCATATTCTATCTGGTTTGGGCTGTGATTTTCATTATACTGAAAGTTGCATTGGCTGATGCGGATACCGAATTGTTTACCATATTTGATTTCTTGTCAATGGATATTACGATTGAATGGCTTGACATCATTTTCTTACTGCCTCTTATCGGTAACGCATTCTTCATCTGACGACGGCTTTTTTACATTTGTTTTGGCAAAGAATATCAAAAACGAGGTAGTACGCTATGGCAAAGACAGTTCTGTATACGGAAGCAAAAACCGGCAGCGCGCAGCTTGTGCTGTTTAATATGTCGGGATTTATCGGCTCATATCAGCTCGGTTTACTGACAACAATAGGAAGAATGTCAAACAGCGTAAGAAACGATATCGCCTTGAGCTCCCCCATTGTTTCACGCAATCACGGCGAATTCGCATTAGTGAACGGGCAGTATTTCTATCGCGACTGCGGCAGTGCAAACGGTACTTACATAAACAAGAATCACTACGGCAAAACAGAGCCGGAGCAGGCAACTCCTCTGAAAAACGGCGATATATTCCGTATAGATTTGCCGCAGGGAGAACTGCATCATCCCGATTTTGTATTCGGATTTTTCACTACCTCGAAAAAAGCGATGCGGAGCTTCGGAAAAATTCAGCTTGGCGTGCAAATGGCTGAAATTATGATTGGCCGTAACGCCGGCTCCGGTATGCAGATTCAGGATGATATGATTTCCGAAAGTCACGCTTCCTTCTTCAATTCAAAAAGCGGATGGGCAATTCTCGACCACAAGAGCACCAACGGCGTATATCTCAACGGAAAGAAAATGACCTATCCCCATTACTTAAATCCTTTTGACATTGTTCGCATAGTGAATAACTATTTTATCTACACGGGCGATTGCATATATTACTCAAGCGATGTGCTGCTCTCTGACGGCGATATCAAAATAGAAGAGCCGTCCGCGACGGAAAATAATCCCGAGCAAAAGAAGCAAGGTCGCGCCTCGAAGCAGCTTGTCATAAATATTGTGGAGCGCAGTGTCGTGCAAAGATTCAAGAAGCTTATGCTCTTGCAGGACATCAACATTTCCGTATCAAACGGCGAAATGGTTTTGATTCTCGGAGGCTCCGGCGCGGGAAAAACAACATTCATCAACGCGGTTATGGGATATGAAAAAGCCGCGGGAAAAATCGTATATAACAATACCGATATATACGAAGAATACGAACAGATGAAATATGAAATAGGCTTTGTTCCGCAGCAAGACCTTCTCCGCGGAAGCGATTCGGTTTACGATACGCTTTCAAATTCCGCAGAGATGAAATTGCCGCGAAGCGTCACCGCCGCGGCGCGCGAAAAGCGCATAGCCGAGGTTCTCGAAGAGCTGGGACTCAGCAGAGAAAAAGATTCGCTTGTTTCCAAGCTCAGCGGCGGTCAGCGCAAAAGGCTCAGCATCGCGGTCGAGCTTATCGCAAATCCGAGCCTGTTTTTCTTGGATGAGCCGGACTCCGGCATCGACGACATTATGGGCAGAGGACTTATGGAAAATCTCCGCAATATCGCGGACTCCGGCAAGATAATAATGGTAATCACGCACAGTCCGGAGCGTGCGGCTGACCTTTTTGACAAAGTAATCGTTCTTGCAAAAAGCACAAAGGACAACTGCGGGCATCTCGCATTCTTCGGAAATGTCAAAGAAGCGTTTTCGTTCTTTGAGGTTAAGTCATTCCGCGAAATAGTCAAAAAGATAAATCGCCCCGATGAAAACGGTGAAGGACTTTCGGACTTTTTTATTGAAAAATACAATTCTGATAAGAGGCAACGGATATGAGCGAAGAAAGAATGGGCAAAGGCGGACAAATTAAAATTTATTTCGGAAAATGCTTCCGAACCTTTCTTCACGAAAAGGGCTGGGTATCACTGGTAAGCACTGTTGTTATTGCATTTATTCTCGCATGGATTATCGGTGACGATACCTTCGGCATTTACGAATCAACGCAATACGGCATTTTTGCCATGATTTGCGGTTGTATTTGGACAGGACTTTTCAACTCAATCCAGTCGATATGCAAAGAGCGTGCGATAATCAAGCGAGAGCACCGCACGGGATTGCATCTGTCGTCATACATAATCGCCCACATGCTGTTTGAATTTATCCAGTGCACCGTCGAAGGCGCGCTTCTTACCATCGTCTTTGATATTATGCGCGATTTCCCGTCAAGCGGCGTGATTTTTGAATGGACGGGCTTTGAATTCTTTATAGGATTCACGCTGACGATATTCTGCGCGGATGCGCTCGGAATTATGGTGTCATGTATTGTAAAAACGCAGAATGCCGCGATGACGGTCATGCCGTTTGTGCTGATTATTCAGCTCGTGCTTTGCGGTCTTATGTTCAAGTTGCCCGATGACGCAGAGGTGTTGAAGCAGCTCACGGTAAGCAAATGGGGATTGTGCTCCGTTTGCAGTTCGGCGGATATAGAAGAGCTTCCGTCGGAAAAAGACCAAGTCAATGAGATTTTGTCGCAAGTCGGCGCGGGACTCAGGCTGGAAAACGACAACGGGCTTGAATATGAGGGCTCTCCCGAATATGTTCTTGTAACTTGGTTAGTATTACTTGGGTACAGCGTCGCTTACGGCGCTGTCGGCACTCTGTTTTTGAAGCTGGTTGACAAGGACAAGAGATAGCCTGAAAAGGGAGGCGATTGCAATTATTCATTATTCTTTAATGTCCGAAACAGGCGGACGGGATGTAAATGAAGACTGCGTCGGCAGTATTATAACAGATGCCGTGAGCGGCTTTTTCGTATGTGACGGCTTGGGCGGTCACGGTATGGGAGATGTCGCGTCTTCTTTGGCAGTGAATTCTTTTCGCGAATATTTTTCTTTGACGGAAAAGCCGGACAACTCCGTGATTTATTCGGCTTATCAGACGGTTCACGAAAAAATCACAGAAAAGCAAAACGAATTAAACAAGCAAAGCCAGATGAAGACAACTGCTGTCATTCTTCTTGTAAGCGATAATAATGCCTTAATATCAAATATCGGTGACTCCAGATGCTATGTGTTTTTTGAAAACGGCGAATATACGCGGACAAAAGACCACAGTGTTCCGGAAATACTGCATCTGTCGGGGCAAATAGACGATTCCGAGATAAGGCATCATCCGGACAGAAACAAGCTGTTAAGGGCGCTCGGAGCAAAAGAAGAAACGGTAAAATGCGATATTATGGATGCGATTCCTTTGGGCAAATGCAAAGCGTTCTTACTGTGCACTGACGGATTTTGGGAGAATGTGACAGAAGCGCAAATGACGGAGACGCTCAAAAAATCGTATTCGGCGGAAGAATGGATTGAAAATATGAAAAAAATAATCGTCAAAAACGGAATTGATAAGTCGATGGACAATTTCTCCGCCATCGCGGTTCTGAACGATTACAGATATTAAAAGCGTACGACAAAAAATCGGCAAATCTCAAACGAGATTTGCCGATTTTTATTTTATCCGTTTACCAAGCCCAGCTGCCGTTTTTGAATATCTGAACTTTTTTGCCGTCTCTTGTCGTGCCGACGATATCGAGGTCGGGTGAGCCTATCATAAAGTCAACATGAATTATCGAATCATTGACACCGAGAGCCGTGCATTCTTCGTTTGTCATATTTTCAAAGCCGTCGATACACTCATTGAAGCCGTAGCCGAGCGCAAGGTGGCACGCGGCATTCTCATCAAAGAGCGTGTTATAGAACAGTACTCCGCTCTGCTGAATGGGCGATTCCTTGGGAACGAGCGCGCATTCTCCGAGTCGGCAGGCGTTTTCGTCCATATTTATTATGCTCTCAAGAGCCTTTTGATTCTTCTGTGCCGTTACCTTTACCGCCTTGCCGTCCTTGAATTCTATTGAAAATCCGTCGATGAGTTCTCCCTTATACGAAAGCGGCATCGTGGCAACGACCTTGCCGTTTGCGCTGTTTTTATCGGGCGATGTGAATACCTCCTCCGAAGGGATATTCGGATTGTAGGTGACTCCCGAAATTGTGTCGTCCGCGCCTGCGTGGAATTTTACTCTGTCGAGAAGCCCGACGGTAAAATCCGTTCCGTTTGACGCCGTATAGTGAAGCTCCTTGAGCCCAAGTGAGTTGATGTATTTGCATCTTGCGGCGAGGTCTGCGTTGTGCTGTCTCCAATTTTCCGTGGCGTCTCCCTTAGCTCTTGAGCATTCCAAAATTGCGTTCCAGAGCTTTTCCACAGCGACGGACTTTCTCTCTTTCGGAAAGATTTTCTTTGCCCACTCTACTCCCGGAACCGCCGCGATACACCACTGATATTTGTTCTCCATCTCGTCGCGATACGGCTTCATGGTTTTGCCGAGAGCCTGACTTGCTTTTGCAAGCTTTGCGGTGTTTACTCCCTTGAGCCCATCGGGGTCTTCGGATTCGATGTAAATCATCGCGGGCAGATTCTTAACCCTGTCCTTCATACGCTCTATCTGCCACTCCTTGAC
Source organism: Eubacteriales bacterium (assembly GCA_045627885.1). Lineage (GTDB taxonomy): Bacteria > Bacillota > Clostridia > Oscillospirales > CAG-272 > CALCTE01. The sequence continues at coordinate 2,506 of JAZQOM010000024.1, read as the reverse complement.
CGTGCAGAGCGTCTTTAATTTTTGATTTCTCACATTGTACATAACAAGCGGCTGATAGCCCCAGCTCACCTCAACCTCGCCTGCGCCTGCCTTGTAGCATTCGTCAACAAGAATCTTAATGAATTCGTACTGGTCTGCCTGCGCCTGGATTATCACAGGCTGGTCTTTCTGAATGTTTGCGCCTGTTCTTGCAATAAGGCGCGCATATTCTCTTATAACTGTTTTTTTCATAGCTGTACCTCCATGATTTTATTATGCAATATTGCCGCGAAATTGTCAATAGAATGAAGACTATTCTGACATTTCTGCACATATATTGACAAAAATATATAGTTGATATAATAAAGAAAAAATACCAACACTGTGTGAGGGCAATATGAGAAAAAGGTTATTCGAAATAATAGAAGATTCATTTAACATCTTTCCATGCGTAACCGTCTTCTGAAGCTTCAGGAGCCTTTTCAAGTTCTCGTTGTCTTCCTTGAGCTTTGCATTCTCTTTTTCTATTGCCGAGCTTGCTTCTTGATTCGCTTTAACTTTCGCTTCGCTTCGGAGGGAATACAGTATGCTTCCTGAAATTTCCTCTTGACTTTCCGCGGAAGGTGTGGTATCTTTTGTTTGAGAAGTCTGACTATCCCACGCTTCGGGCGTATGGGCTACGGTTTTTGGCAGTAGCGGGGCATTAGCAGACTTCTTTTTTGTATAGTCTGCATTGTCCATATATATCGTTATTAAACTCAGCGATTTTTTCTTATTTGATACAATATCAAACGACTCAATTATTCCATCGCTATATGCTTTTTTGAATAACAAGCCGTTATTTCTTTGCCTTCTACTATCAATGTAAGTATTGAATGTTACGCTGTCGTTATCGACTATAGTATCGGCAAATCTGTCAAGATAGTCAATGACATCTTTTTTGGTCATACTTGATTTTTTATCGGTAAGATGTCTTATGCTGTCTAAAGTTGCGGCAATAGAATATTGTGTTTTAGGCTTAAAGATATATCCATTTGCTGATTTGGGCAGATTTGGAATTTTTCTATTTATGTTTGACAATAAGCCACTGTCAAGAATTCCGAAAAACAGTGTAGCTTTTTCTTCGGGATATTCAAATGCTCGATTTACTTGTCCAACAAGCTTATCGTAGCTGTCCACAATAATATCACCGTTTTTTCTATAAGAGCTTTCATCTCCTTGTTATACGGCAATAATGAATCATTCGCCATACCACTTTTGCTATTTCTGAACGAATACCTTATATCATGATTTTCTGTGGGATTGAGGTTATTCTGTTTGCTTTCTTTGCCGCTTTCACTCTCGGCAAGCGTGTCAAAGTTCTCCGCGGCGCCGGTGAATGTGTTTACGAACAAATCGCGCAGATATGCTCTCATCTCATCGGGGGCGTTGCGGATTGCTTCGCCGGCGATGGGAAAAGTATATTAATGCGCTCGGGTCGATTGTACGCCTCATATTCTTCGGCACAGCTACGCTTTCATTCATTACAGAAGTGGTACTGATGCAAAAACAATGCAGGGACTACTCGGACACTCATCTTATGTAACAACCATGAACATTTACACAGCCTTCGACGAGCTTACCGGAAAAAATCGGTAAGCAAAGCAAATGCATTTATGGTAAATATGCTGAAATAAAAGCAGAGGTATATGCCTCTGCTTTTGGCTTGACTTTTTGACTACCACGGGTTAACATTTTATATAAATTTTTAACACTTTTTGTTGTTTATAAATTAAAAAACGAAAATACAAAAACCTTGCGAAATGGCTTATGTAGCCGTTTCGCAAGGTTTTTTCTGTGGCGATCCACCGGAGATTTACCCGTACCGGGCATAAACTTCGAATCTCGCGGCGCTTCCGCCGCACAACAAAAGCGCCCGCTCTGCGGGCTGTTCTAAAGGACAGTTGCAGGAGGGGAACGGTGTAATCCGAAAGGGTTACACCGTTTTTTCCTTGTTTCAAGCCACATTTACAGGGGTTTTGCTCATTTCATTCATTGCTTCAATCAGCTCCTTTTCATCGGGAATAGTGATGATCCCGACCGCACGGAAGTGAACTGTAATCGGAACATGCTTTTTCCCGTCTGTACCTTGAACGCTGTTGAACACTTCGATTTTCTTTATCAGCGTATTTACAAGCGTTGGCGTCAGTTCGTTAATATCGGTACATTCACGAATTGCATCAAGGAAAACCTTTAAGTCAACAGATTCCTCTTTTGCTGTCTGAACTTCCGTTTCGGATTCGGCAACGAATTCCTTAACTTCCCGTTGTTCTTCTTCATAGTCTGCAATCAATGACTTGTAGCGGTCTTCTTCAAGATTGCCGAGAATAAACTGCTCAAAGGTGGATTTGATGAGTTTATCCAATTCTCCGATACGCTTCTTTGCCTGTTCCAATTTCAATTTGGCAGTTTTCATTTCCTTTGCCGCCGCCAATTTATGATTCTTGGCATACAGATAAAGAAACACCGGCTCGTATTCGGAAATATA
>JAZQOM010000023.1:0-13385 GCA_045627885.1 Eubacteriales bacterium | reverse complement strand
TATGTGTTGTATGTCAAATTGCTGCAACCGTAAAATGCATCGCTGCCGATACTTGCTACGCTCGACGGAATTGTTACCGATGTAAGTCCGCTGCAACCGTAAAATGCATCGCTGCCGATACTTGTTACGCTCGACGGGAGCGTTATTGTTGTAATACCTCTGCAATATTGAAATGCATATTCTCCGATGCTTGTTACGCTCGACGGGAGCATTATCGATGTAAGTTTGCTGCAATAAGCAAATGCATAGCTTCCGATGCTTGTTACGCTCGACGGGAGCGTTATCGATGTAAGACTTTCGCAACCGTAAAATGCATAGCTTCCGATGCTTGTTACGCCTTGCGGGATTGTTATCGATGTAAGCCCGCTGCAATCGGAAAATGCATTTTTTCCAATGCTTGTTACGCTCGACGGGATTGTTACTGATGTAAGTCCGCTGCAACCGTAAAATGCATAACTTCCGATACTGGTTACACTCGACGGAATTGTTACTGATGTGAGTCCGCTACAACCGTAAAATGCATCGCTGCCGATACTTGTAACGCCGGTTGATAATGTGACGGTTTTAATATTTGAACGACAGCTATACCACGGTGCATAATTATACCAATCATAATCCCGCATATCGCCCGTGCCGCTTATTATAAGTTCGCCTGTTTCGGTATCAAGCGACCATGTAAGATTACCGCCGCAGCTTCCGCTGTAATATTCTGCGTTTACGGTAAATGTAAAGCCCGCAAACAATGAGACTATAATCACTACGCTCAATATCGAAGATACAATTCTGTTTTTCACTTTCATAATCCCTCCGCTTTGTTGTGGCTCTGCAGCGTATTGTCAATATATAGTTAATACCGACTTGAGTATACTCTTTTTTGTAGATAATTGTCAATAGGAAGATATCATTTTATCATATAAAAAAGGCATGCTATTTATGTTTTATGAAAGGAACTAAAATGATATCTTACAAGCCGCTATACGAAACTATGAAGAAAAAAGGGATTACGACATACAAGCTCATCAACAATTACGGTCTTTCGAGAAGTCTTTTGGACAGGCTGAAGCACAACAAGCCGATAACAACCGTGACTATCAACGATTTATGCAACATTCTCGACTGCGGCATCAGCGACATAGCGGAATTTACAAAAGATTAAAGCATCGGTTATCCGATGCTTTTGATTTTTTTGCGTATATCAGTGATAAAATTTCCCGCGCGGCATTAAAAAGCGGCTCCACAATATGGGAGCCGCTTTGCTTGTGATTTTATTACAGATTGAAATTGCTTCCGATAAGATTGAAAAGCCAATATATTATCGGTGCAAATACTATCGATACCGTGCTTATGAGCTTTATAAGTATATTGATTGACGGGCCCGAAGTGTCCTTGAACGGGTCACCTACCGTATCACCTACAACCGCCGCCTTATGTGAATCGCTTCCCTTGCCGCCGAAGTTGCCGCCCTCGATATACTTCTTCGCGTTATCCCATGCGCCGCCGGAGTTACTCATCATTACGGCAAGCAGGAATCCGGATGTTGCGGTACCGGCAAGCATTCCCGCTATTCCGTTGAAGCCGAGAAGTGCGCCCGTTACAATGGGGGCTACAACCGCGATTATCGCGGGGACTACCATTTCGTGCTGCGATGACGATGTGCAAATCTCGATGCACTTTTCGTACTCGGGCTTATTCTTGCCCTCCATTATGCCCGGGATTTCCTTAAACTGCCGTCTTACCTCCATAACGACCTTCGATGCCGCTCTGCCGACTGCGCTCATCGTGACGGATGAGAACAGGAACGGGAGCATTACGCCGATAAAGAGTCCGACAAGAACCTGCACATTGAGAATATCAAGGTTGAATTTGAAATCTGTAAAGCTGTTTTCGATAGTCGATTTGAATGCCGCGATAAGCGTAATCGCGGTGAGCGCCGCAGAGCCAATCGCAAAGCCCTTGCCCGTCGCCGCGGTCGTATTGCCGAGGCTGTCGAGCGCATCGGTGCGCTCTCTTACATATTCTTCCTGTCCGGACATCTCGGCGATGCCGCCTGCGTTATCCGCAACAGGGCCGTATGCGTCCGTTGCAAGTGTGAGTCCGAGTGTGCTGAGCATTCCGACTGCTGCCGCGCCGACGCCGAAAAGTCCCGCCTCTACGGTATTTGCCGCGCCGTGGCTTGCAAGCACGAAGCTGCCGATTATTGCTATTGCAACTATTATTACAGAGCCGAAGGTGGAGCGCATTCCGAGTGAAAGTCCCTCGATGATTACGGTTGCGCTTCCCGTTTCGGATGACTTGGAAAGCTTCTTCGTGGGCTTATATGTATCTGATGTGTAGTGCTCGGTGAGGCTTCCGATTATGACGCCGGCAAGAACGCCGCACATTACCGCGCCCCATATAAACCACGCGTTTTTAAGCTTTGCTACAAATTTGATTATAAGGAATGATGCGACGACGATAATTCCGCTTGTGATATAAAGTCCCTTGCGGAGCGCGCCGAGAAGCTCTTTCTGCGATGCGTTTTCCTTTGTTCTTACGAAAATCGAGCCGATTATCGACGCGATTATGCCCGCAGCCGCAAGCATAAACGGAAGAATGAATCCACCGATTTTTCCGAATGCAAACCAAGCAAGTGCCGCGCAGGAAAGTATTGAACCGACATAAGATTCGTAAAGGTCGGCGCCCATTCCGGCAACATCGCCGACATTATCGCCGACATTATCGGCAATAACCGCGGGATTTCTGATATCGTCCTCGGGGATGCCTGCCTCAACTTTACCGCAGAGGTCGGCACCTACATCGGCAGCCTTTGTGAATATGCCGCCGCCTACTCTTGCAAAAAGCGCCATGGAGCTTGCGCCTATACCGAAGCTTACCATGGAATTTGCAATAGCATCCATTTCAACTTTGAATACGAATTTTAGAAGAACAAACCAGACGCTGATATCGAAAAGTCCGAGACCGACGACGGTCATTCCCATAACCATACCGCTTGAAAATGCGGTGCGAAGTCCCTTATTAAGGCTCGTTCTCGCCGCAACAACCGTGCGGCAGTTTGAGGTGGTGGCTATTCTCATTCCTATATATCCGGCGAGTCCGGAATAAATGCCGCCTGTGAGGAACGCAAACGGTGTATAAATTCCGCTGATATCGCCTTTGATAAAATCGGGAATATTCATTGCCATCAAAACGGCAAACACAGCCGCGAAGAAAATCGCAACTACCGTGTACTGCTTTTTCAGAAAAGCATTTGCCGACTTTTTGATGATAGCGGATATGCTTGTTATTGCTTCTTCTCCGGGGTCACTCTTTATGACCTTTTTTGCGGTGATAAGGGCAAACAAAAGCGCCAATACCGCAACGCCGATGACTGCAAACATTAAATTTGCCATAGTTTTTTTCTCCTCATAATGTGATTAAAATGGATTATGCGGAAAAAGGCATTTATTAAATGCTCTTTTTTACATTTTACAACAATAAAATATATGTTGTCAATTATTAAAACAGTATCTTTTTACAAAAAAATGAAAAGTTCATATTTTTCATAAGAAATTATTGTAAATTTTTCATAGTGAGCGAAATTCTCTGCCTCTGCTTATCAACGGAAAGTATTTTTACCGTGACTATATCCCCTACCTTGACTACCTCCGACGGGTGTTTTACAAAGCGGTCGGCAAGCTGTGAAACATGAACGAGTCCGTCTTCGTGCACTCCGATATCAACAAATGCGCCGAAGTCGCTTACATTCCTGACCGTGCCCTTCATCACCATATCTTCTTTTAAGTCGTCAATGCCGAGAACATCGGTGCGAAGCATGGGCGCGGGCAGGTCGTCTCTTATATCTCTGCCGGGCTTCATAAGCTCTCTTACTATATCCTTGAGTGTCGGTACGCCGACGCCCGTGAGCTCCGAAAGCTTTGAGAGTCCTATCTCCTCCGTCTTCGCCTCAAGTCCCGAAAGATTGCCTTTTTTTACATCGTCCTTGCTATATCCGCAGGTTGCAAGCAGTTTTTCCGCCGCGTCGTATGATTCGGGGTGTACCGATGTGTTGTCAAACGGATTCTTGCTCTCGGGGACGCGCAGAAAGCCCGCGCACTGTTCGTATGCCTTGGGCCCTATCTTTGCGACCTTTTTGAGCTCTGCTCTCGATTTGAATGCGCCGTTTTCCTCGCGGTATGCGACTATATTCTTGCTCGTTGCCGAAGAAAGTCCCGCAATATGCTCAAGAAGCGACGGCGATGCGGTGTTCAAATCGGCTCCTACGGAGTTTACGCAGCTTTCAACTACGCCGTCAAGCGTCTCCGAAAGGCGTTTGGGCGGCATATCGTGCTGATACTGACCGACGCCTATTGACTTGGGGTCTATCTTGACAAGCTCGGCAAGCGGGTCCTGCAGTCTTCTTGCAATCGATACGGCACTGCGAAGCGTCAAATCGAAATCGGGCATTTCCGCCGCCGCAAGCTTTGATGCGGAATATACGGACGCCCCCGCTTCGCTTACAACCATATACGACACGGAGCCGGAGAACTGCCGTATGACCTCCGCCGTGAACATCTCGGTCTCCTTTGATGCTGTTCCGTTGCCTATCGCAATTATTTGTACGCCGTACTTTTTGATTTTGTCGGCAAGCGTCTGCTTTGACTTTTCTATCTGTTCCTTTGAGTGCGTCGGATAGATTACCGCGGTGTCCAAAACTCTGCCGGTGCCGTCAACTACGGCAAGCTTGCAACCGGTACGATAGCCCGGGTCAAGTCCTATTGCAACCTTTCCTTTTACGGGCGGCTGCATGAGAAGCTGACGCAAATTCAGTCCGAAAAGCGCTATCGCGTTTTCGGATGCCTTATCGGTGAGCTCCGAGCGAATCTCCCTCTCGACAGACGGGAAAATGAGTCTTGTATATGCGTCACAGCCCGCGTCATATACCGCTCTGCCGCAGGCGTTCTGCGCTTTGACATTGAGCATTCTTATTACATTGAGCTGCTTTGATTCCTCCGCCTCGACCGATACCTTGAGAAATTCTTCGTCCTCGCCTCTGTTGAGCGCAAGTACTCTGTGGTCGGCAATTCTCTTTATCGGCTCGCGGAAATCGTAATAGTTTGTATATACGCTCTCCTTTTCCTTATCCTGTGCCACAGAGCGGATATTTCCGTTGAGTCTTATGAGATTTCTGATTCTCTTTCTGCATTCGGCATCGTCGGATATGTTCTCCGCTATTATGTCAAGTGCGCCCTTGAGTGCGTCCTCGGCGGTTTCGACTCCGAGCTCCGCATTTATGTATTCGGCGGCAAGCTCTATGGGCTCTGCGTCCGTCTCCTGCGCATATATGGTGAGCGCAAGAGGCTCAAGTCCCTTTTCCTTTGCAACGCTTGCCCTCGTCTTTTTCTTCTGCTTATACGGGCGGTAGATATCCTCTATCTCGGCAAGAATCTCCGCCTTGTCAAGCGCGGCGGAAATCTCGTCTGTGAGTTTTCCCTGCGCGTCTATTGCCGCTCTTATCTCCTCTCTGCGTTCGTCGAGCGAGCGCAGGTAATCAAGTCTTTCGACTATCTCTCTTATGAGCTGGTCGTCCATTGAGCCGTGCATTTCCTTGCGGTAGCGAGCGATAAACGGTATCGTGTTGCCCTCGTCAACGAGTGCGATGATGTTGTGAACATAGGTTTCGTTTGTGCCGAACTGCTCGGCAAGTTTTTTTGAATACTCTGTCATAAATACTCCCATAGATTTTCAAGCAGCATTGTACTTTCGCACAATGCTGCTCATTTTACTTTATTATTTTATTATTTTGCTTGCTTTTTCCCACAGCTCCGAGAATATCGCTTCCCGCGTTTTCGGCGCTCCGTTTTCAAAGCAGACTATTCGTTCCCAGCCGAGATAGTCGCACGCGAACTGCGCCGCCTCATAGCTTTTATACAGGTGGCTGTGGTCTTTTTCGTGAATATCCTGCCTCCTGCCCGTGGTTTCCGTGCGATTGTCCATAAGCTTTATCGCGATATCGGGGTGCATATCAAGAAATACCGTCAGTGCAGGTCGCGGAAGCCCGAGCCTTGAAAATTCAAAGTCGTAGAGCCAATCTACAAAATCCTTCCACTGCTCTTTCGGCATCTTCGACATCTGGTGCAGGGCATTTGCGCTCGTGTACCTGTCGAGCAGAATCACATCTCCGTTTTCAAGCTGTGTGCGCCATTCCGTTTTATAGGAAATATAGCGGTCAACGGCAAAAAATGCAGATGCCGCGAATGCGTTTGTATCCTCCGGTCTGTCGCCGAGCTTGCCGTCAAGATACATTCTGACAGGAATGGACGAATCGTTTTTATATCTCGGAAAATCGTAGCTGTGGTAGCATACGCCCTCTGAGGATAGCTTCTCGGAAAGCAATTTTGTCTGTGTTCCCTTACCCGAAGCGTCAAGCCCTTCAAGGACTATTATCTTATTTGACATTACAGTTCCTCAGACCTCTTTCTGACTTCCGCCATTTTGCCGCAGGACATCTTGCCCTCATGGCAGGCTCCCTTTACACAAGGCGGGCCTGCGTGAGCAAACAGAAGCGGAGATACCTCTCTTACAAGCTTGAGCATCTGCCATGCAAGCTCTCTTATCTCCCACTGTGCTCTGTTGCAGCAACGCAAGGAGAACAGATTGAACAGCGAACGGACATTCATCGTCATTATGATTCTCGTATCGCAGGCGTTGGGAAGCACGAAGCGCGCATCCTCGTTTGCTATCTTTTCAGCCGCTTTGAGCGCGGATTTTTCGTCCATGCCCTCTGCCATAAGCTTTTCCTTATGGGATGCGGTCAGCACCTCGCAGAGCTTGTCATACGCTTCGGCATCCTTCTTCATCGTCTCGTCAAAGATAGCCTTTGCTTCGGGTATTTCCTCTATTGCGGGAGGCGTTATGTACTCGAAATCCGTCTTTCTGACATATCTCTGGCTCTGAACGGAATACGATGCTATTCTATGGCGTGTTATCTGCGCAAGAAGCGCTCTCGATACGCCCTCTATGCCGAATGTAAAGCTTGCGTGCTCAACGGGGCTTTCGTGACCGAGGTCGGAAAGCGTTTTGATAAAAGCCTCAACCTTTTCTTCCGTGAGATTGTTCATAAGTCCGTCTATATCGCTCTTTGCATAGCAGAGCTTTGCCGCGGCGGCTATGAGCTTATCCGGGTTATCGGTATGTGCAAGAAGAACAACTTTCATTTTTTATTCCTCCTATATTTTATCAGTATCTTTCAGTCCAAGAGCTGTCATCATCGGAAAGAGGATACTTTGTCGGGAAAAAGACATGGTAAAGCAGATATATTGCGTCATTGGCATCTACGCCGCCTTTGCCGTCAAAATTGCCCGTAACACCGTCCGGAAGCTTATATTTTGTCGGAAAATACACATGGTAAAGCAGATATATTGCGTCATTGGCATCTACGCTGTTGTTGCCGTCCAAATCGCCGGCTTTTGCCGCGGCGCTTACACCGAATGCAAGGAAAGATGCAAGCATTACGGCGGCAAGTATTGCAGAGATAAATCTTCTCATTTTCATATATTTGTCTCCTGTCTATAATATTACGATTATATTTTATCATATCCGTTTGCATAACGCAACACTATTGTTAAAAAATATTTGCATTTATATTCAAAAAATACTGCCTGCGCTTTTTGCGCAAGCAGTATTTTTTATATGAGCTTTTTTATCTGAGTGCCAATCTTCTCCGCAAGCCATCTGTGTCCGTCGGGATTCGGATGACATCCGTCAACCGTCATTGTCTTATAATCGAAGTCGGTATCGTAAAGGTTGAGTACCGGTATGCCGTATTTTGCGCCGTATTCTATGATGATTCTTGCGTAGTCCTCTATTGTGTTGCCGCAATAATTCTTTTCGCTTGTATCGTGCGTGCTAGATGTATTCCAGCTTTCGCCGCCGAGGTAGTTGCCTGTTCCGTTGTGCTTATAAGGCGTTATGAGAAGCGTCTTTTTTACATCGCGATTTTCTTTTATGTATCTGCATATTTTGTCTACCGCCGCATCAAAATACGCGTCGTTTCCGTCCTTGCCGGACGGTGCGTTTATCGGCATATCGCTCCAGAAATAGTCGTTCGTGCCGCCAAAAACGGTGGCTATATCGGCATCCTTTATAAGCGAAAGTCTGTCAACATAAGCGTTGCCGTCGCTTTTGTTTAGTCCTGCCCTTGCGACGAGCGTTCCGGTTATTCCGAAATTGCACTCCTGCGCGCCGAGCTCTTTGCAGATTAGTGCGGAAAATCTGTCCTTTTCTTTGTTCTCGAGAGCATATCCGAGTGTAATACTGTCTCCCAAAAATGAAATCTTCATAACTTACTCCTTATTTTTCTTTATAGTAGAGCATACAGTGGCAATATCCCTCAAAATCGGGATTTGCTATCTGTTCGCGGAACTCCTTGCACATACATTTGAATTCTTCTTTTTTGCCGAGCCTGCACGGGCAATATCCGCCCTTCTTTTCAAGCCCTGCCTTAACCCTTTCGACTACCGATTTATCTTCATTAAGGCGAATTCTCATATTCTTCTCCGAAAAGTTCATAACTTGATTACTTTTTGTATTATACCACTATTGTTCGCTTTTACAAGGGAAAAAGCAAAAAAAGAGAGCGGAAATTTCCGCTCTCTTTTATCGGTTACAACCGATTATTTCTTCTTTTTCTTGCCGCCGAGGACAATACCTGCGACTACGCCGCCGACTACTACTACGCCGCCGATGATTATCCAAATAAGATAATCGCCGATGCCGCCCTTGTCGTCATCTTTGTTCTTCTTTTTGCCGCCGTTGAAGTCTGCGTCTCCGTTGTCGTCATCACCGTCACCTTCGTCGTCACCGTCATCGCCTTCGCCGGGCTCATCCTGTTCATCAAAGGGAGAAGCTGAAAGTCTGGGGTCGTTTACTTCTTCACCAATCTTGATTTCGATTGATGTTGCGGGAAGAGGAGTTTCCTTGGAAGCGTCCCATGTGAGCTTGGGATTTACGGTGTAGTTTACATAAGCTACATCCCACTGAACATCGTTTGTTGCGGGAACATTGGCATTGATGTAATCCTTACCGTCGGTGGAAATGATATGACCGATGAATTCGTCATCTGTCTGATAGTACGAAATATCGTAGCCCTGTGTTTCGGAAATACGAACTACACCGGGAGCGTAATTGCCGTCTGCATACTTGAGAAGCGGCTTATCGAGCTTGAGCTTCCAGGTTGTGCCGCCGTCGTTTGTAACTGCGCTTGAAAGGTCAAAACCAATCTGCCACTGCTTGCCGTCTTCGTAAACGGTAATAGCTTCAGGCTGAGGTCTCGGGCCGCTGCAGGCACCGATAAATACGGGTGCGTTGTTGAACCACTGAAGCGTGCAGGGCTTCGAGAACTTGACGATGCACTCATAATCGTTGATGAATGTAGCTTCACGAATCGAAAGAGCCTGTGTCTTCTTATCGGCGTTGAATCTGTTGGAATCGATATCGTCGGGTGAAAGCGAGGGGAACTTGTGCCACTTGTTGTCTGCACCGTCAGTGCCGACAAGCATCATATTGGCATAGTTCTGGGGTACTGTGGATGCTAATTTGCCGTAATATCTCGTTGCGCTCCACTGGCATCCTTCGTTGGATGTGCAGCAGGTGTACGAACGAACATCGTCTGTCGAAGAAATGACAATCTTGAAGGAGATGAGAGCGCCTTCGCAGAGGTTTGCAAGATATGTATTTATCTTGAACTCTGCTGCGTAACCGTTCTCTGTTTCCTTAACGGCTGCCTCGAAATGAGAGCTTGCATCGCCCTGCTCATCAATGAGCTTTGCGGTACCGGTATGAGCGTTCTGCTGGCAGAAGAGAACACCGTCTCTTGTGATTCTGTACATGCAGACAGGCTCACCGTTGCCCCAATATGCGTAGAACTCTACGCAGTCGGTATTGCCGGCATCGGGCTCGATGTCCTTAAGGCTGTTGTAAAGACCTTTATCTGTGTCTTTTACATCAATATAAGCGTAGAGCTTCTGGTCAGCGCCCCACATAATGGATGCGGTGCCGCCGGGAATGTTGGCGCCTTCGGACATAATGATAATACGGTCGAGCGGAATCTCGACTGCTTTGTCATAATCGCTGCCCTTTTCGCCGTCGATTGTGATTTTTGCATCTGTCTTGGGAACACAGATGTAGGGGTTGTTACCTGCCGCGCTTACCGAGAACGACATTGCAGAGCAAAGCGTTGCCAGCATTGCGAGAGATAATACGATTGTAAGTAATCTCTTTTTCATAGTGATAACCTTTCTTATTGTTTTGGATTTATGCTGAGTTGATTATAGCACAACACAAAACGGATTTCAATACCTTTTATCTCTTTTTTCGCAAAGATTTGATATATGTTCAACAAGCAAAAATACCCTCCGCTGCAAGGCTTTTAACACTTTGCACATCCGGAGGGTATATTTTTTATACAAATTGCTACTTTGTAAATGTAACCGTTTCTATTCCGCCTTTTATCGAAAAATCTCCCATACCGGCGGGAAAAAACAGGCAGTCGCCCGCTTTGATATCTCTTTTTTCTCCCGAATACGCGAGCTCTGCGGCTCCGTCAAGGCAGAAAAGAAACATAAACGACGAATCTCTCACACTGTTTTTATACTCACCCACTATGTTTATCTGCGCCGCGGTAAAGCTTTCACAGGTGCACATAAGCCGCACGGAAAAGCCGTCTCGTTCATTGTGGAATGCCGGCTTTTTGAGAAGCGGCACGCTCTTTGCAAACGAAAATTCCGCAAGAGCATCCGTATTCTCTATTATATGCAGGTTGCACGATGTGGAGTACACCTCGATAAAGCTTACGCCCTCGGAAGCAAAATACGGCGTATTTTTCGGTACGGTTATGAAATCTCCGTTTTTAACCTTTATTTCGCTGTACGGATTCTGCGGAAGCTTTTCCCCCGCCGAAAGCGCCTTTATCGCTTCTGTTGTAAGTCCGCAACCGAAGCGGGCGTTCTCTTTTGCCTCGAGCACAAAGAAAAACCTCGTCGAGCCTTTATCCGCAAACACATTCCCTTTGCCGATGCCCGCCGTGACTATGAACGGCAGTGTCCTTTTATCGGAATATGCGCAGACTATATTCTCCTTTGTCTTTGCAATAAGACTGCCGAGCGTTCCGCTTCCATCGGCAAGCTTTGCGCCGTCGGAAAGAATATAGCTCTTATCAGCATTGAACGGAAATATTTTAACGGGTGATGTCATATCTTTAACCTTTATATTTGTATGTTTTTACTATCTCCGATACTACCCCGCGAACATCTGATGTCTCATCTCCCAAAAGCTCGGAAAGCTTCTGAAGCTTATCGAAAAGCTCGTTGTCGTCGAATTCTATCGGCTTTCCGATAAAGATGAGCTTGTTCGGCGTTTCTTTCAAGCCTTCCTCGGACATCAAAAGCTCCTCGTAAAGCTTTTCGCCGGGGCGGAGTCCCGTAAACTTGATGTCAATATCCTCGTACGGTGTATGCCCCGTCATTCTGATAACATTCTCCGCAAGGCTCAATATCTTGACGGGCTTGCCCATATTGAGAACAAATATTTCGCCGCCCTTGGCAAGAGCTCCCGCCTGAAGAACAAGCGATACCGCCTCGGGTATGGTCATAAAGTACCGGATTATGTCCGGATGTGTTACCGTTACGGGGCCGCCGTTTTCAATCTGCTTCATAAACAGCGGTATTACGCTTCCGTTTGAGCCGAGCACATTTCCGAAGCGAACTGCCACGAATTCCGTATTCGAGCGCTTGTTGTACGACTGAACTATCATCTCGCATATTCGCTTGGTGGCTCCCATTATGTTTGTGGGATTTACGGCTTTATCCGTCGATATCATAACAAATTTTTCAACGCCGTACGCGCTTGCCGCCATAACGGTCTTAAGCGTTCCGAACACATTGTTCTTTATCGCTTCGTGCGGATTTGCCTCCATAAGCGGCACATGCTTGTGAGCCGCCGCATGATATACGAGCTGGGGCTTATATCTTTCGAATATACTGTGCATTCTCTGCGTGTCGCGCACGGACGCGATTTCCACATACAGCGAAAGCTCGGGATAATTGCGCACAAGCTCCTGCTGTATCTCGTATGCGTTATTCTCGTATATATCGACGATAACAAGTTTTTTCGGCTTATATGAAGCTATCTGTCTGCACAGCTCGCTTCCGATTGAACCGCCGCCACCGGTGACAAGCACTACCTTGCCCGATACATACTCCATGATATCGTGAAGGTCGGTCTTTATCGGCTCTCTGCCCAAAAGGTCTTCCATATTGATATCACGCACGGAAGAAAGGCTTATCCTGCCGTCGATTATCTCGGAAATATTCGGTACTGATTTTACGGTATTGCAATATTTCTTACTTTCCTCGAGAATTTTTGCTTTTTCGTCTCTCGGAAGTGACGGTATTGCAAAAATAATCTCGTTTATGCCGAACTTCTCGACGGCTTCTTTTATCTTATCGGTTCCGGCATACACGATTACTCCGTGAAGCCTTGTGCCGATTTTATCCGAAGCGTCGTCAAGTATACATTTTACATTGTTGAGCTTGTCGCTCAATATGTATTCTCTTATCAGAAGGTCGCTTGCGCTTCCCGCTCCGATAAGCATAATCGATTCGTCGCTCTTTTCCGGAGCCGCTTGTGCGCGCTTTCTGTCCGACAAAGCGATATAGAGCTTTGTGCAGCATCTGAGAACAAACGCAAAAAGCGAGATAAGAACGCAGGCGATAAATGACTGTATCGCATACAAATAGTTTCCGTGATTTACTGCCTTGAAGACAAAATGCATCATGATAATAAGCGACGATGCGACAACATCGGCTGCAATCAAGACGATATATTCACGGGCGCCGGCATATCTCCAGAGCGTGTTGTATATTCCCAAGCCCAAAAACACAACAAAAAATATAATGAAAACAATAGGCAAAGACAGTACGGATTTTTTGAAATAGTCCATATATCCGTTGCCCGGACGATTGAGATAGCTTATTAACGATGAGCACATCAGGCTTACGACAATTATCGCCAAATCGCAAAGTGCGTAGCGCAGAACCCGAAGCAGCGTACTCTTTTTATTTTCAGACATTTTATACATCTCCGATTTTATTCAATGACTATTTTCTGAATTATTATTGTATCACAATAAATTTCAAAATTCAATACCCATATATTAACACTTTCGAAATAATTTTTTTTGAAAAAATTTGAGGAAAATTGAAAAAAGGTATTGCATTCGGCGTTTTAGTGTGCTATTATATACGAGCGCGATAAATCAAATAAGAAATAAATCTGGGTGTGGCGCAGTTTGGTAGCGCGCTACCTTGGGGTGGTAGAGGCCGCTGGTTCAAGTCCAGTCACTCAGACCA
>JAZQOM010000022.1:0-47288 GCA_045627885.1 Eubacteriales bacterium | reverse complement strand
CTTTTGCATACGATTCGAATTCGTACATTATAGGCGATAATATATTTGAACTCAAGGTAAAGATTCCCGAAGACTGCGAAGAGGGAACATACACCGTTTCGTATAATCTGACGGTAACTAATCCCGAAAGGCAGAATTATTCCATTAAGCAAAATAACGCCGTAATTACCGTAAGAAATTATGTTCCGGGTGACATCGACGGCGTTGAGGGAGTTTCCGCAGACGACGCGATATATCTCCTTTACAACATCTTCTTCCCGACAAAGTATCCCGTTTCACAGCCCATTGACTTTGACGGAGACGGCGATGTAACCGCCGATGACGCGATATATCTTCTCTACCATGTATTCTTTGAAGATAAATATCCGCTGAAATAATCAAACGGCATAATTACAACAAAAAAATCCGACGGTTTTCGTCGGATTTTTTTGTTGCTTGATTATTCTTTTGATATTTTATCGCGATATCATTTTTTCGAGTATCTCTGCGTATGCGGCGTGCGCCGTATATATCGGATGTCCTCCGATGCCCTCTCTGTTTTCTTCCATAAGCCGAAAGACAAAATTCTTATCCCATCTGCCCGCGGCAAGCCGCTTGAAATCATCGGCAAACATTCTGAGCATCATTCCGTATATCCATATTATCTTCGCGTTTGGGTAATTTCCCCTTATTCTGTCAAGAAACGCGGTGCAATCCGCAAATAGCTTATCCTTTTTGCCGTTTGTCGCATAAGCGTAGTCACTTGTGCCCAGGTTCAGTATCACAACATCAGGCTCGTTATTCGCAAAATCCCATTTTTCGTGTGCTCCGGCGAAATACGCCGTCTCGTCATATATCCTCGGTATCGCGGCGCTCTCGTTGGCGCCGCCCATCGATATCCCGAAGCCCGATGCCGCAACAACGGTTAGTCTCGCATTGAGCTTTCTCGCAAGTACCGCCTCATAACTGTAAAATGCGTCGCTGTCAAGTCCGTCCTGACCGATAAGCGCTTCTCCCGCTGAAATACTGTCGCCTATACATTCTATGAGCATCGTCTTTTCGGGAGCCTTTGCGTCGATATCGCCGTCATAGCTTATTCCGCGAAGCCATACCGTCGAGACGGCAGCGCTGTCCGCCTTGCTTATCTCTATTATATGGTGGAGTCCCTCAAGCTTTGCCGCAACAAAATAATCGGCCTCGCCGCCCTTCAGCTTTATTACTTTTTGCTTATTTACATCGCGGTCGAGCATTACATGAAGATTGCACTCCATGCCATTTTCAAGGTCAAAATATACTCTGACCTCGCCGTCGAAATATCCGCCGAATTCCACTCCCGAACACGGCCACGACAAAAGTATTCTGCCGCTTTCATCCGTCGGGCATCTGCCGTTTACTACTGTCTTTCCGCAAAGCTCGTGAAAATCGTGCAGGCGCATTTTTTACTCCTCCGTTATTACGGTGACGGCTTTTTTGCGTTCGATTGCCTCATCGTATTCTGTTATCTTTGCCGAAAGCTTATATTGCTTTCTCATAAGATTCTCGAAAATGTGGGCGTATTCCTCGTGGGCGCGGCTTATCGGATGACTTAGAATGCCCTCCGTATTCGGTCTTACCTTGACGAATTCCATATTGTCGTCTCCCCTGCTTTCCGCAAGATTTATAAAATCCTCGAGAAAAACAGTGCTCATCATTCCGTATGTAAAGTAGATATGCGCGTCGGGATAATATCCGCGGAGCTTATCGAAGAACGCGTTTGCCGCTTCCAAAAGCTCCGTTCTGTCCTTATCATAATACTGTGTGTAGTCATTTGTGCCGAGGTTCACGATAACGGCGTCAACGGGATTTGAAGAAAAATCCCACATTTTGCCCGGATATGCGAAATGCGCGGTTTCACCGTATATCTTGGGTACAGCGTTGTCGAAATTCCGTATTCCGCAGTTGAGTCCCCAGCCGGAGACTGCGACTATCGACAATCTTGCGCGTATGCTTCTCGCAAGTCTCGCGCCGTATGAGAAAAATGCGTCGTCTGCAAGTCCGTCGGCGCCGATAAGCGCCGTTCCGCACGAAATGCTGTCGCCTATTATCTCTATCGAAAGCGTTTTTTCGACCGGCTCTTCATCGAGTCTTCCGAAGAATTCCGCGCTTTTAAGCCAAAGCTTATTGTCCTTGCCCTCGTCGGCTTTATATATTGCGACGGTGTGATATCCGGCTTTGTTGAAATTTGCCGCGACAAATGAATGCTCGCCTTTCTGTAAGGTGACAAGTCTTTCGCCGCCATCGTCGCCGTCAGCGACGGTGTGAAGGTGAACGCCCTCATCGTCTGTGCGATAATATACGGTCACCTTGCCATTAAACCAGCCTGCTATTTCGACGCCCGAGTTCGACCACGAAAGAAGCATATCGCCGTTTTCTTCAAACGGGCATCTTCCGTTTATTATTATGCTCTCCTCTATATCGGAAAATTTTACTTTACTCTTATTGCCGTAGTTCACGGTAACGCTCTCCTCCGTCGGCTTCGATTCTATTGGATTTTCATCTTCTTTTGCGTCACTTTGCCGCACTTTCGGTGAGCATGAGCAGAGCATAAAAAGGCATAGCGTCACCGAAAAAGCTCGGGCAAGCAATCTCTTCATTTTTTTGCTCGCTCCCTGCATTCGTCGCAGGTGTACTCCATTATCAGTGAATACGACTCAATATCCTCGCCGGTTTTTTCGCTTAGATACTCTTTAAGTCCTCCGATAGGTGCATCTGTGAGCTTTTTGCATTTTTTGCACAAAAGGTGCGCGTGGGAGTTAGGGTATTTATCGAAAAGCTCCGTCTTTCCGTCAATGCTTATCTTGCCGATTATGCCTTCCGAAACAAGGCTGTTTAAGTTGTTATACACCGTGGCAAGGGCAACAGAGCCGAGCTCCGCCTTTGCAAGCTCCGCTATCTCGGCGGCTGAAAGATGCTTCTGCGACTGCTTGACGATATTGCAGATAACCATACGCTGTACGGTCATTTTCAGTCACCGTATCTTTCGAGAAAAAGTCCGATAAGTCTTGACGCGTCAACTATTACCTTTGAAAGAAACGACGGGAAATCCGCCGGAGCGGTGTTGTCCGCTTCGTCGGATACGGCTCTGACAATACAATACGGAATATTGCGGAAGCTGCATACCTGACCTATTGCCGCGCCCTCCATTTCCGCTATATCGGCGGAAAATGCGTCGCGGATTCTGTGCTTTAATTCGGTTGAATCGACAAACACATCGCCCGTGGCGATAGTTGCCTTTCCGGATTGAATGTTGAGCTCTTGCGCGCAGGCTATAAGAAGCTTATACGCCTTTTCGTCGCAGTCAAAGTATATCTTCAAAAGCTCCGCTATCTCGCCCTTTCTGTATCCGAGTGGTGAGTTGTCCATATCGTGCTGAACCGATTTTTCCGCTATCGCTATATCTCCGATATGAAAATCGGGGGAAAGTGAGCCTGCCGCTCCGACATTTATCACAAGCGATACGCTATAGTGCGATATCATCTCCTGCGCGCAGGCGGCGGCAAATACCTTGCCCATTCCGCATACGCAGGTGACGACGGAGTTCTTGCCGACTTTTCCGACGGTGAAGCTCATTCCGCCGACATTCTCGGTCTTTTTGTCGGAAAAAAGCTCATTTATCTTTTCTATTTCCGGAGCAAGCGCTCCGATGATTCCTATCATCTTGCAAGTCCTTTCAATTCAGCCCTGTATTTGAATATGAGTATTCCGAAGCATACATTTATTACCGCCGTAAGAACCATATTTGCAATTATTATCAGTGCAGCGTCGAATGTCATATAGCTTTCGAGAAGTATGCTGCACAATAATCCGAGCAATTCGAGTATCGCAAATGCGTAGCAACATATCGCCGCAAATGCAGAGATTCCGCGGCGTTTCGGCTCGTGCGTAAGTATCGTGCGTTTGACGGAATTTACCGTATGTATGAGTCTTGCGTAAAAAATTATATATATGGCTACAATCAGCGCTGCAATTCCGAACATTACGCCTACCGCTTCGGCTATCGAGAAGGTGATTGTAAGAGCTCCGTTTATACGGACATAATTCGTGAAAATCTCGCTGTCAGCCATACCGAATATTCCGGCACCTGCCTTTGTTGTCGCAAATGTACATATCGCAAGTATAATTTCGACTAATCCTAAAATGACTATTCCGATTATGAAAAGCACCTTGAGTATCGAAAGTCCCGCGGTAAATGTGCCGCCTTTTTTGGCGTTGACATATATCATCCATACCGCAATACAGCATAAAAGCGGAACAACTGAGGCTATTATTGCAGAAATGAGCGTAGTATCCGAAGCCGATTCGAGCGCTTCTTTAATATCCTCGGAAAATACAATATCGTTTTCTTCCGCGATATCGCTTATATAGGATGCAGGGTCCGATAAATATATCGACATAAAGCCGAGCGCCAAAGAAATCACGAGAGCAATCGCCGCAAGAAGCATAATCGGAGATGAGGCAAGCTTATGTGCGATTGTATGCCCCTCCGGTTGTGTGCGCCGCTCGTAAACAGGCTGAAACTCGGAGCGTGCCGGCTCTTCGGGCGCATACTCGGGCGCATACTCGGGTTTTGCAAAATTGCCCATCACGGTTGCCGTTTCTTCGGGCGCATTCTCGGGTAGTATAAAATCGCCCATTACGGTTGCCGTTTCTTCGGGCGCATTCTCGGGTAGTACAAAATCGCCCATTACGGTTGCCGTTTCTTCGGGCGCATTCTCGGGTTTTGCAAAGTCGCCCATCACGGTTGCCCTTTCTTCTGGCGCATTCTCGGGTTTTGAAAATTCGCCCATCACGGTTGCCGTTTCTTCGGGCGCATTCTCGGGTTTTGCAAAGTCGCCCATTACGGTTGCCGTTTCTTCGGCGGTTGTCGGTGTCGAAATGCTTTCAAGTTTTTTTCCGCAATTTGAGCAAAATCTGGCATCGCTGTCGTGTTTGGTTCCGCAGTTCGGACAAAACATAATTATCCCCTTTCGGCATACAATTATTATTTTTTATTGGCTTTATATAAATTTTACCACATTTGTTTGCACATATCAAGATATAAAAGAGGAATGACGGGCTTTATGCGCCCGTCATTATTGTCTTTATTCGTTTTATTTCTATGTCATAACCTTGCGCGCCGACGATATAATACAAAAAACAGGCTTTGTTTTCGGCGTTTTGGCTCTGTATTCATTCTTTGACCTTTAAGAAAACGGGGTAGATTATAAGTGACGCCGCCGCAACGGCAAGAGCGTCCTTTATCGCGTTATGCGCCGCAATTATAAGCGTTGCTGCCTGCGCCGTGCCGTACGCATCGGCAAGGCTTACTCCGTAAAACGGGAACAGTATATAAAAATTTGTGGGAATGGCAAATATAATCTGCGGTATTATTGCAAGTGACGCGGAAAGTATCGCAAGCGGTACTCCGGAAATTTTATGCGAAAATATGCTCTTAAACAGTCCTGCACAAACGGAGAAAACTCCGCCCATTATTATATTGGCAAGAAGTCCGACATAGCCCGTACTGCTTGCGGAAAGATGTATAACGCTCTTTATCACGGTGACCGCAAGTCCGTAAAGCGGCCCGTACATAAGCGACATGGCTACCGCAGGTGCATCCGAAAAGTCGACATCGAGCGGCTGAAATACCGTGAATTTCGGGAACAGCGAGAGCACGAATGCTATTGCCGAAAAAATGCCCACAAGTGCATAGCGATACATTCTTTTTCTGCTGTAATTATAATCTGTCATACGCTTCACCACATAAAAAAACGGCATACCCAAGCACTCGGGTATGCACAAAATTTGCAGGAAGATACCTGCTTCTCTGTCATCCGGACTTTACCGTTGGCACAGGAATTTCACCTGTTCGGCGCATATTGCGTTAGTGGGCTTTGACCACCAGTCGGGATTTGCATAAATGCTCACCCTTTCCCGAGAAATTATTGAATTGTTCACTGTAAAGTCTATATGCACGGCGGTTTCCCGCCGTGCATATACAATACTTTAATTAGCCTTCGATTTCGGTAACGACGCCGGAACCTACGGTGTGTCCGCCTTCACGAATAGCGAAACGGAGTCCCTTCTCGATAGCGATGGGGGTGATGAGCTCGACATTCATAACTACATTGTCGCCGGGCTTGCACATCTCTACATCACCGGGAAGTGTGATAACACCGGTAACATCGGTCGTTCTGAAATAGAACTGAGGTCTGTAGTTGGAGAAGAAGGGCTTATGTCTGCCGCCTTCTTTTTCTGTAAGAACATAGACCTGACCGGAGAACTTTGTGTGAGGATTGATTGTGCCGGGTTTAGCAGGAACCTGGCCTCTTTCGATTCCCTTCTTGTCGATACCACGGAGAAGAGCACCGATGTTGTCGCCTGCTTCTGCATAGTCAAGAAGCTTGTGGAACATTTCGATACCGGTTACGACGGTATTTGCTCTCTCTTCGGTAAGACCTACAATCTCAACTGTATCGTTGAGGTGGAGCTGTCCTCTCTCTACTCTACCTGTAGCAACTGTGCCACGGCCGGAGATGGAGAATACATCCTCGACAGGCATAAGGAAGGGAAGGTCTGCTTTTCTGTCGGGAGTAGGAATGTACTCGTCGACTTTCTGCATAAGTTCATGGATGCAAGCGTACTCGGGTGCAGCGGGGTCTGTGCTTGCGCAGTCGAGAACGACTTTGCCGGAACCGTGAACAATCGGAATTTCATCACCGGGGAAGTCATATTCGTTGAGAAGGTCACGAACTTCCATCTCTACGAGTTCGAGAAGCTCGGGGTCATCAACCATATCGCACTTGTTAAGGAATACGACGATTGCGGGAACGCCAACCTGACGAGCGAGCAGGATGTGCTCACGAGTCTGGGGCATCGGGCCGTCAGCTGCGGAAACGACGAGGATTGCGCCGTCCATCTGTGCTGCACCGGTAATCATGTTCTTGACATAGTCAGCGTGGCCGGGGCAGTCGACATGAGCGTAGTGACGGTTAGCTGTCTCATACTCAACATGTCTTGTGTTGATTGTGATACCTCTTGCCTTTTCCTCGGGTGCGTTATCAATCTGGTCGTATGCCTGATACTCGATGCTTGCGTTACCGAGAGAAAGTACCTTTGTGATAGAAGCGGTAAGAGTGGTCTTGCCGTGGTCAACATGACCGATTGTACCAATGTTTACATGGGGTTTAGTTCTTTCGAATTTAGCCTTTGCCATTGTTGGAAATCCTCCTTATTTGATTCTTTTTGTTTTATATTCCAATGAATATAATAGTTGATTTAATCGGATTTGTCAATACTTATTTATTTTTTCTTGGATGCGATAATCGTTTCCTGAATGCTCTTGGGCACTTCGGAATAATAGTCGGGCTCCATAACATACATTCCGCGTCCCTGTGTCTTGGAACGAAGGTCTGTTGCGTAGCCGAACATCTCTGCAAGCGGTACCTCTGCAGTTATCTGCTGAGCGCCGCCGCCTATCGAATCCTGTCCCTGAATGAGTCCGCGGCGTGAGCTGAGGTCACCGAGAACATCGCCCATATATTCGTCGGGCACTGTTACAACAACCTTCATATAAGGCTCGGTGAGCACGCTGTCGCACTTTGCGAGGGCTTCCTTAATAGCCATTGAACCTGCTATCTTGAATGCCATTTCGGATGAGTCGACTTCGTGATAAGAACCGCCGTTCAATGTTACTTTGACATCGACAACGGGGTAGCCTGCGAGAATACCGGTGTTGAGTGCACTCTGCATTCCTGCATCGGCTGCCGGAATGTACTCCTTCGGAACTTCACCGCCGACAACGGCGTTGACGAATTCATATCCCTTGCCCTTTTCGTTGGGCTCGACATGAATCTTGACATGACCGTACTGTCCTTTACCGCCTGACTGACGCGCATACTTGAGGTCTACATCGGCGGGACGCCTTATTGTCTCTCTGTATGCAACCTGGGGCTTACCTACATTTGCTTCGACCTTGAATTCGCGAAGAAGTCTGTCGACGATGATTTCGAGGTGAAGCTCGCCCATACCTGCGATAATGGTCTGCGCGGTTTCTTCATCCGTGTAGGTCTTGAAGGTCGGGTCTTCCTCTGCAAGCTTTGCAAGAGCAAGTCCCATCTTTTCCTGACCTGCCTTCGTCTTGGGCTCGATTGCGACTCTGATAACGGGCTCCGGGAATTCCATCGACTCGAGAATTACGGGATGGTTTTCGTCGCAGAGCGTGTCACCTGTGGAAGTGTTCTTAAGTCCTACACCTGCGGCGATGTCGCCCGAGTAGCAGACATCAATGTCTTTTCTCTCGTTTGCGTGCATCTGCAGAAGGCGTCCGAAACGCTCCTTGTTCTGCTTGGTCGAGTTGTAGATTGCCGTGCCTGCCTCAACAAAGCCGCTGTATACGCGGAAGAAGCAGATACGACCTACAAACGGGTCTGTCATAATCTTGAATGCAAGTGCGGAGAACGGCTCCTCATCGGATGCCTTTCTGTCCTCTTCCTCGCCCGTATCGGGGTTTGTGCCCTTAATTGCGGGAATATCAAGAGGAGAAGGCATATAATCGATTATTGCATCGAGAAGCTTCTGCACGCCCTTGTTCTTATAAGATGTACCGCAGCATACGGGTACAAGCTTATTGTCGATAGTTGCCTTGCGCAAAGCTGTCTTGAGCTCGTCAACCGTTATCTCTTCATCCGAGCAATATTTCTCGAACAGAGCATCGTCGGTCTCGGCAATAGCTTCTATCATTTCTTTGCGATACTGCTCAGCCTTTTCCTTCATATCCTCGGGAATAGACTCAACACGCATATCCGTACCCATTTCGTCGTAGTATACATCGGCCTCCATATTCATAAGGTCAACGATACCTTTGAAATTGTCTTCAGCGCCGATGGGGAGCTGAATCGGTACGGGATGTGTTTTAAGACGGTCTTTCATCATCTGAACGACGCGATAGAAGTTCGCGCCCATGATGTCCATCTTGTTTACATAAGCCATACGGGGAACACCGTACTGGTCTGCCTGACGCCAAACGGTCTCCGACTGAGGCTCAACGCCGCCCTTTGCACAGAACACGGTAACGGAACCGTCAAGTACGCGCAGAGACCTCTGCACCTCAACGGTGAAGTCAACATGGCCCGGGGTGTCAATGATATTGACACGGTAGGTGTTTGCCTTTGCCTTTGCGGGGTCGTTGTGGAATCTCGTGGGGGCCCAATAGCAAGTGGTAGCGGCAGATGTTATCGTTATGCCTCTCTCCTGCTCCTGTGCCATCCAGTCCATCGTAGCAGTACCGTCGTGAGTTTCACCAATCTTATGAGTTTTACCGGTATAGTAAAGAATACGCTCTGTCGTTGTCGTTTTGCCGGCATCGATGTGCGCCATTATACCGATATTTCTTGTATGTTCAAGTGAATAATCTCTTGGCATTGTTACTCCTTTTCCTGCAAAACGGTTGTCCGTTTACGCGGGATTTACCATCTGAAATGAGCGAACGCCTTATTAGCTTCCGCCATCTTGTGTGTGTCTTCCTTCTTCTTGACGGAGCTGCTCGTTCCTGCGATGGAATCGAGTATCTCGCCTGCCAGCTTCTCAGCCATCTTCTTCTCGCCTCTTGCTCTTGCGTAAGTGGTGAGCCAACGAAGTCCGAGTGTCTGTCTTCTCTCAGCTCTTACTTCCATGGGAACCTGGTAGGTTGAACCGCCGACACGGCGTGCCTTTACCTCAAGTACAGGCATAATGTTGTCAAGAGCCTTCTGGAATTGGTCTAACGGATTCTCGTTCGTTTTTTCGCTTATGATATCGAATGCATCATAAACGATTTTCTGTGCCACGCCTTTTTTGCCGTCGTACATGATGTTGTTAACAAGCTTTGTTACAAGCTTGGAATTGTACATAGGATCCGGCAAAACATCTCTTTTGGCTATATTACCTCTTCTTGGCACTTTTCTTCCCTCCTTCATTAGTAGTTGCCGGTACGAGAATACCGGCGTATGATATCGTCAGTACTCTGCGGAAAACCCATATTCCGCCGTTTAGCGCCCGAGGCAATTTTATATATTGAAGGCTGTATGCCTTAATCATCAAATTATCGTCGGGTACAAGGTCAACGCAAATAAGTATTACTTCTTTGCTCTCTTGGCACCGTATTTGCTTCTGGACTGATTTCTCTTTGCAACGCCCTGAGCATCAAGTGTGCCTCTGATGATGTGGTAACGGATACCGGGCAGGTCACGAACTCTTCCTCCGCGAATGAGAACAACGCTGTGTTCCTGCAGATTGTGACCGATACCGGGAATGTAGCAGGTGACTTCGCTTCCGTTTGTGAGTCTTACTCTTGCTATCTTACGAAGAGCTGAGTTAGGCTTCTTGGGAGTCTTGGTCGTAACCTTTGTGCAAACGCCTCTCTTCTGCGGTGAGGGAAGGTCTGTCGTCTTCTTTGTGAGAGTGTTGAGTCCCTTCTGCAGTGCGGGTGACTTTGACTTGTAGGTCTTGTCCTGTCTTCCGTTTTTAACCAGTTGGTTAAATGTTGGCATACTGTTCCTCCTTCTTCAAATTATTTAATTATATATGAATTTATATAATTACGCGAAAAAGCCGTGAAAAATACCACAGCCTATTGATTATACTCGCAAAATCATGGCTTGTCAATATTTTTCTTTTCACACACGGCGCATTTTTTATGCGCCGTGTGTGAAGCTGTATGTGAAAATTTTGTTCAGTCTTCGTTTACGACTGCATACTTGTTGTCGTCGTCGCACGAAACCTCTGTATTCTGATAACGCGAAATGCCCGTTCCGGCGGGGATGAGCTTACCGATGATGACATTCTCCTTAAGTCCGGAGAGGTGGTCTACCTTGCCCTTGATTGCGGCTTCGGTGAGAACTCTCGTCGTCTCCTGGAAGGATGCGGCGGACATAAAGGATTCGGTCGAAAGGGATGCCTTTGTGATACCGAGAAGTACCGGCTTGCCCTCTGCGTGTTCAAGTGTTACCTCGCCTGCGGCGATGCGCTCATCAATCTTGTCGTTTTCGGCATTGAGCTCGCTTACATCTACCACCATATCCGAGAGAAGCGGTGTATCGCCGCTCTTTTCGATGCGAATCTTTCTCGTCATCTGATGCGCGATAACCTCGATGTGCTTATCGTTGATGTCAACGCTCTGCAGGCAGTACACTCTCTGTACGCCCTCGATGATGTATCTGTAAAGCTCATCGATTCCGCATACTCTGAGTACATCTGCGGGATTCTTGTAGCCTGCGGTGAGCGCCTGACCCTTTACGACCTTGTCGCCGTCGCTGACAATTACCTCCGTACCGAAGTTGAGCAGCTGCTCGAAGGTTTCTCCCGTCTCGTCATTGGTTACGGTAATCTGCGTGTTCTTCTTTACAAGTGAAAGCGTTACGGTACCGTCAACTTCGCTGATAACCGCCGTCTTCTTCGGCTTTCTCGCCTCGAAGAGCTCTTCTACTCGCGGAAGACCCTGTGTAATATCGGAGCCTGCAACACCGCCGGTGTGGAAGGTTCTCATCGTAAGCTGTGTACCGGGCTCACCGATGGACTGTGCGGCTACGATACCTACTGCCTCGCCTGCCGATACGGGAAGTCCCGATGAAAGGTCGGAGCCGTAGCAGTGTACGCAAACACCGTGTCTGCTCTTGCAGCCCAATATCGTACGGATGTGTACCGTTGTGATTCCGGCTGCGTCAATCTTATCCGCAAGGTCGGGTGTTATCATGTGGTTGTCGGGAACGATTACCTCGCCCGTCTTGGGGTCAACTACATCGCCGATTACAAATCTGCCGGTGATGCGCGCCTTGAGCTTTTCTATTACCTCGTTGCCTTCCTTGATGGCGCTGACGAAAAGTCCCTCTTTGGTGCCGCAGTCGTCATCACGAATGATGACATCCTGTGCGACATCGACAAGTCTTCTCGTGAGGTATCCGGAGTCTGCTGTACGCAGAGCCGTATCGGCAAGTCCCTTACGGGCGCCGCGGGCTGCGGAGAAGTACTCCAAAATGTTAAGACCTTCGCGGAAGTTTGCCTTGATGGGCACTTCGATTGTTCGGCCGGTAGGCGATGCCATAAGTCCTCTCATTCCGGCGAGCTGACGGAGCTGGTTGATTGAACCGCGGGCTCCGGAGTCCGACATCATAAACAGAGGATTGTATCTGTCAAGGTTTGCCTTAAGTGCTTCGGTAACATCGTCGGTCGTCTTGTTCCAGATGCTGACGACGGCGTTGTATCTCTCTTCCTCGCTGAATTCGCCGCGAAGGAAGTGCTTTGTGATGACATCGACCTTCTTTGTCGATTCTGCGATGATATCCCACTTTGCCTCGGGCACGGTCATATCCGAAACGGATACCGTTATCGCGGCTCTTGTGGAGTATCTGAAGCCGAGCGACTTAATCTCGTCGAGCATCGTAGCGGTAACCGTGAGACCGTGAATCTTGATGCAACGGTTGATTATTTCGCCGATGAGCTTCTTTCCGGCAAGTTTATTTATTTCTATGGCAAGCTCGTTGCCGGGGATTGTTCTGTCAACATAGCCCAAATCCTGAGGTATTGCTTTGTTGAAGATGTATTTGCCGAGTGTGCAATCTACAAGCGCGGTAACCTTTTTGCCGTTTACTTCACCGCTCTGTCTTATCTTTATTGCGGCATGAAGCTCGAGCTCTCCGTTCTCGTATGCCATAACTGCTTCGTTATAGTCACGGAATACCATTCCCTCTCCCTTTTCGCCGGGCTTATCGAGAGTGAGGTAGTAAGAGCCCAGAATCATATCCTGCGAAGGAATTGTAACTGCGCGTCCGTCGGCGGGCTTTAAGAGGTTATTCGCCGAAAGCATCAGCATACGCGCCTCTGCCTGAGCCTCTACGGAAAGCGGAACATGCACAGGCATCTGGTCGCCGTCGAAGTCCGCGTTGAACGCCGTACATACCAAAGGATGAAGCTTTATCGCTCTGCCTTCGACAAGCACGGGCTCGAATGCCTGAATGGACAGTCTGTGAAGTGTGGGAGCTCGGTTGAGAAGTACGGGATGTCCCTTTATTGCGACATCAAGTGCGTCCCAAACCTCGTCGGTGACTCTCTCGACCTTCTTCTTTGCGTCCTTTATATTGGATGCCTTGCCCTTGTCTACAAGCTGTTTCATAATGAAAGGCTTGAAGAGCTCAAGAGCCATTTCCTTGGGAAGACCGCACTGATAAATCTTCAGCTCGGGGCCGACGACGATAACGGAACGGCCGGAGTAGTCGACACGCTTGCCCAAGAGGTTCTGACGGAAGCGTCCCTGCTTACCTCTTAACATCTCGGAAAGAGATTTGAGAGGACGGTTGTTCGGACCGGTTACCGGTCTGCCTCTTCTGCCGTTGTCGATAAGCGAGTCAACGGCTTCCTGAAGCATACGCTTCTCGTTTCTCAGAATTATCTCGGGAGCCTGAAGCTCGGTGAGTCTTTTAAGTCTGTTGTTTCTGTTGATTACTCTTCTGTAAAGGTCATTGAGGTCGGATGTCGCATATCTGCCGCCGTCAAGCGGTACCATGGGACGAATATCCGGCGGAATGACGGGAATTACATCGAGAATCATCCATTCGGGCTTATTTCCCGAAAGGCGGAAGCTCTCTATGACTTCGAGTCTCTTTATCGCACGGACACGCTTCTGTCCCTGCATTGTCTCGAGGTCACGCTTTATTTCCTCTGCCATTTTGTCGAGGTCGAGCTTCTGCAACAGTTCCTTTATCGCTTCTGCGCCCATACCTGCGCGGAAGTCGTTCTCGTATCTCTCGTACTGTTCCCTGTACTCGTTCTCCGTCAAAAGCTGCTTTTCCTGCAGGGGAGTTGTACCGGGGTCAATTACGATATACTGTGCAAAGTAGAGCACCTTTTCGAGAAGTCTCGGTGAGACATCGAGAAGGAGTCCCATTCTCGAAGGAATGGCTCTGAAATACCATATATGAGACACGGGAGCTGCAAGCTCAATATGGCCCATACGCTCTCTGCGCACCTTTTTGGTGGTGACTTCGACACCGCACTTTTCGCAGACTTTGCCCTTGTAGCGTACTCTCTTGTACTTGCCGCAATAGCACTCCCAGTCCTTGGTCGGTCCGAATATCCTCTCACAGAAAAGTCCGTCTCTTTCGGGCTTTGTGGTACGGTAGTTTATTGTTTCGGGCTTCTTGACTTCTCCGTAAGACCAGGAACGAATCATCTCAGGTGATGCAAGTCCTATCTTAATGGCGGAGAAGACGCCCTTCTTGCTGTTTTCTTCTGACAATTTCTACACCCCTTATCAATCAGTTTTCCGCTTTTTGCGGTTTTTATGGGTTAGATTCTTATTCTTCGTCCGAATCGCCCGACTCGTCACTCTCGTCCTCGTATACTTCCTCTTCGGAGAACTCGTCTCCCAAAAGGTCGTCTTCCTCGGTCACGGGATTGCCGTCTGCGTCTTCGATACCGTATCCGTCAAGCTCATTCTCCTGAATCTGCTGCTTGAACTCTTCGGGAAGCAGTCCGCCTGCTATATCGTCGTCCGAGAGGTCTGCAAGAGACATTTCGTCTCCGTTTTCGTCAAGAACGCGCATATCGAGTCCGAGTGCCTGAAGCTCTTTGATGAGTACCTTGAACGATGCGGGGATTCCCGGTGTCGGGATATTCTCGCCCTTGACGATTGCTTCGTAAGCCTTTACACGGCCCACAACATCGTCGGACTTGACGGTGAGGATTTCCTGCAGCGTATATGCCGCGCCGTACGCCTCGAGTGCCCAGACTTCCATCTCACCGAAACGCTGACCGCCGAACTGTGCTTTACCGCCCAGAGGCTGCTGTGTGACAAGTGAGTACGGGCCTGTTGAACGCGCGTGAATCTTATCGTCAACAAGGTGATGCAGTTTGAGGTAATACATGATTCCGACCGTTACGGGGTTATCGAACGGAACGCCCGTGCGTCCGTCGTAAAGCACCGTCTTGCCATCGGCAATCTTTATCTTATCCTGTTTTCTCAAATCGTTGAACTGCTTTGCAAGTGCCTGCTTTTTGGCATCAACCTGCTTATAGGAAATCTTGCCGTTTTTATCGGTCTTTTCCTCATAAAGCGGTACTGCGAAGTAGTCATCTATGAGGTTTACATCCTCGTAGCAATCGCCCTTGCCGAAGTATGCTTCAATCTGCTCGGGAGTTGCGTCCGCATATACGGACTTGTCAATCTTCGTCTTGAGCTTTTTGTCTACTCGGAGCTGTTCGATATAGTCTACGGCATCCTTCATATCGCGGTCAACGAAGCGAAGCTTCTTTTCGCCGTCGTCGGTGTATTCCTCATAAAGAATCTTGCCGACAAGTCTTTCGCCGTCAACTATGCTTCTGTAAAGTCCCGCATTCTTGATGCACTCTACGATATCCTCGTATGTTGCGCCGTCGAACACAGGAGTCATAACCTTCCAGCCAAGCTTCTTTGCCGCGATTCCGAGGTGAACCTCGAGCACCTGTCCGATATTCATTCGGGAAGGAACGCCGAGGGGGTTCAGCACGATATCAAGCGGTGTGCCGTCGGGTAAGAACGGCATATCCTCGGGAGGAAGTATTCTCGATACGACGCCCTTGTTTCCGTGACGGCCTGCCATCTTATCGCCGACAGAAAGCTTACGCTTCTGTGCGACATAGACGCGGACATCTTTGTTTACGCCGGGCATAAGGTCATCGCCGTTCTGGCGTGTGAATACCTTGACATCGACAACGATTCCGGCTTCGCCGTGAGGAAGTCTCAGGGATGTGTCTCTTACTTCTCTTGCCTTTTCGCCGAAAATTGCGCGCAAGAGTCTTTCTTCTGCGGTGAGCTCCGTCTCTCCCTTGGGAGTAACCTTACCTACAAGGATATCGCCCGCGTGGACTTCGGTGCCCTTTACTACGATACCGTTTGCGTCAAGGTCTTTGAGTCCGTCTTCACCGACATTGGGTATTTCTCTCGTAATCTCCTCGGGTCCGAGCTTTGTATCTCTGGATTCGAGTGAATACTCTTCAATATGAATTGATGTATATACATCGTCGCGTACAAGGCGCTCGTTAATGAGAACGGCGTCCTCGTAGTTGTAGCCTTCCCATGTGAGGAAGCCGACAAGCATATTCTTGCCAAGCGAAAGCTCGCCCTCATAAGTGGAAGGTCCGTCGGCGATAGGCTGCTTTTCGGCAATTCTTTCGCCCGCGTTGATGATAGGTCTGTTGTTTATGCAGGTGCCCTGGTTGGAGCGCTTGAACTTGACAAGCTCGTATACATCCTTTGTGCCGTCGTCTGCGCGAATGATAATCTTATCCGCGTTGACTATCTCGGCAACGCCGGCACGCTTTGCAAGAACAACTGCGCCGGAGTCGGTTGCCGCCTTGTATTCCATACCGGTACCGACAATCGGGTTTTCGGTAACCATAAGCGGTACTGCCTGACGCTGCATGTTTGAGCCCATGAGCGCACGGGAGTTATCGTCGTTTTCAAGGAACGGTATCATCGCGGTTGCGACGGAGACGACCATCTTAGGCGATACATCCATGTAGTCCGCCTTCATCTTGTCTATCTCTCTTATCTCGCCGACCTCGCGGACGATTACCTTATCGTTCTTGAAGCTGCCGTCGGGATTGAGCGGCTCGTTTGCCTGTGCGACTACATATTTATCCTCGACATCCGCGGTCATATACTCGACCTCGTCCGTTACGACGCCGTTTACTACCTTGCGGTAGGGCGCGATGATAAATCCGTATTCGTCAGTCTTTGCATATATTGCAAGAGACGAAATAAGACCGATGTTCGGGCCTTCGGGGGTTTCAATGGGGCACATTCTGCCGTAGTGTGTATAGTGGACATCACGGACTTCGAATGATGCTCTGTCTCTTGAAAGACCGCCCGGGCCGAGCGCGGAAAGACGCCTCTTGTGTGTGAGCGCGGAAAGCGGGTTTGTCTGGTCCATAAACTGCGAAAGCGGTGATGAACCGAAGAATTCCTTTATTGCCGATACAACGGGACGGATATTGATTATCGACTGGGGTGTGAGCTCGGAGGTATCCTGTATGGACATTCTCTCCTTGATGCTCTTATCCATTCTCGAGAATCCGATTCTCATCTGATTCTGCAAAAGCTCGCCGACGCAACGAAGGCGTCTGTTGCCGAGGTGGTCGATATCATCCGTTCTGCCGATATCGTAATCAAGTCCGTTTAAGTAGTTGATTGACGCGAATATATCGGCTTTGGTGATGTGCTTCGGGCAAAGCTCATAGCGGCGCTCGAAGAACTGCTCTTTTATCTCTTTTTCGTCCGTGAAGTTCTCGAGTATCTCGGAGAGTACCTCATAGTCTACTCTGTCACGCAAATCGACATCGGAGAGGTCAAAGTCAACGAATTTGGCAAGTCTTACCGTTCCGTTGCCCACTACCTTTACGATTCTGGGCTCTTCGCCGCTCTCGAATGTGATGCGGAGCATTATCTCATTTACGGCGTTATCGTCGATTATGTTTGCCTGCTCCTCGTTCAAAACGGTGCCCGCTTTGAAAAGAAGCTCTCCGGTTGTCTTGGAATATACATCCTCGGCAAGCTCATGACCGATGATTCTCGCGGAGACTGCAACCTTCTTGTTGAACTTGTAGCGTCCGACATTGGAGAGGTCGTATCTCTTGGGGTCGAAAAACATATTTTCGATAAGCTGCTTTGCGCTGTCAACAAGCGGAGGCTCGCCCGGGCGGAGCTTTCTGTAAATCTCCTTGAGTGCTTCTTCCTCTGCAGTTGTGCCGTGCTCGGAAGCGGCGGAGTTCATTCCGTCCTTTTCGACCGTGCTTACCATTCTGGCATCGTTGCCGAAGAATTCGAGAATCTGTCTGTCCTCGGAAAGTCCCAGCGCACGCAAAAGCACGGTTACGGGAATCTTTCTGTTCTTGTCGATTCTTACATAGAATACATCATTGACATCGGTCTCGTATTCGAGCCATGCGCCTCTGTAGGGGATGACGGTCGAAAGAAAAATCTTCTTGCCCGACTTGTCCACCTGCGACTCATAGTACATTCCGGGAGAACGCACTATCTGCGACGCAACAACTCTCTCCGCGCCGTTGATGATGAAGGTGCCGTCATTCGTCATGAGCGGGAAATCGCCCATGAAAATATCGTTCTGCTTCACTTCGCCCGTCTCATTATCCGTGAGGCGCGCGGTGACCTTGAGGGAGACTGCGTAGTTGACATCTCTCTCCTTGCACTCTTCTACATTATATTTAGGTGTGTTGTCGACAGCATAATCAATGAAGGAAAGGCTGAACTGTCCCGTATAGTCCGTGATGGGCGATACATCTTCGAGTACATCCTTTAAGCCTTCTTTGAGAAACCATTCGTAGCTGTCCTTCTGGATGCCGATAAGGTTGGGCATCTCGAGCTTTTCGTTTATCTTCGAAAAGCTCATGCGCTCGGTTTTGCCGAGCTTGCGAGGTGTTACCATATTTTGTCCACTCCGTTTCTCTTTCAGAATTTGAACGCTTTGCATCACAAAGCGGCTTTCAAAACCGAATACAGCGCATAAGAAAGCGCCGTTTTCGCCGTATCAAAGAGCGTTATGATGCATTCACTTTCTGATTTTGGGCGAGACAATTCGATTATAATGGCAGTATGGTATAGTATCACAAATCGCAAGCATTGTCAAGCATTTTTTTGAAAAAAATGAAAATAATATGCGTTTTTCCGAAAAATTATCATAAATGAAGAAAATATTGACTTTTGAGTCTTTAGTGATAAAATTATTTCATATCATAAATGAGGTACTGTTATGAGAAAATATCTTCTCCCCGAAAACGGGAATTTCTATAAAGCCAATCTGCACTGTCACACAAGCTTTTCCGACGGAAAGCTTTCTCCCAAAGAGGTGAAAACTCTTTACAAGGGAAACGGCTATTCGATTGTTGCCTTCACCGACCACGATTTGTTCGTGACGCACGACTACCTGAATGACGAAAAATTTCTCGCGCTTCACGGCTACGAGGTGGAAATTACGGAGCAGGTGAACTTCCGAAAAGCAAAATGCTGTCATCTTTGCTACATAGCTTTGGACGAAAGCAATACCGTTCCCGTATGTCTTAACCGCGACAAATATATGTTTGCAAATGCTCCGTCACACGCCGCCGAAATGAATTTTGCCGATATGGTTGACTACGACAGAAGCTACTCGCCCGAGTGCATCAACGATATGATTGCAAAGGGTAAAGAAAAAGGCTTCTTCGTTTCGTACAATCATCCGACCTGGTCACTTGAAAACTATGAGCAGTATTCAAAGTATAAGGGAATGGACGCGCTTGAGATTTTTAACTACTCCTGCCTTATTGCGGGCTACGACGACTGCAACGCTCACGCTTACGACGATATGCTCCGTCTCGGCTGCCGCATAGCCTGCACGGGAAGCGACGACAATCACGACGCAAAGCCGTACGGCAATCCGAACAACGACAGTCTCGGCGCGTGGACAATGATTTGTGCAAGCGATTTGTCATACAAAAGTATTGCAAGCGCTCTTGAAAAAAAGAACTACTATGCTTCGTGCGGGCCGGTTATAAAAGCTCTGTGGTATGAGGACGGCAGTATTCATATCGAATGCGCTCCCGCGAGAAGTATTGTATTTACCACGGGAATAAGAAACGCAAAGCTCGTGACAAACGGCGCATACAACACGGTTACGGAAGGAAGCTTTGAGATAAGTCCCGACAGCGATGATATCTATGTGCGCATCACCGTTATCGGAGAAGACGGGACGCGTGCGTACACAAGAGCGTACTTCCTCGATGAGCTGATATAAAAGCAAGCCGATATAAACAAGAAAACGCTTCCTTTTTGAGGAAGCGTTTTCTTTTGCACTCATTTTGTCTTGCATTATGCTATCTGGAACAGATAGAATTTCAGGTATTCGGTTTCGGGTACTCCCCACAGTATCGGGTGGTCGGCGCATTGAGCGCGGCACTCAATCTGTCTTAGGCGTACGCTTGCGTCGGAAGCGGCATCGGCAAGCATTTTGGCAAAAAGCTCTTTTGTCATAAAATGCGAGCACGAGCAGGTGGAGAGATATCCGCCGCGCGGAAGCAGTTTCATCGCGCGCATATTTATTTCCTTGTAGCCGCGGTAGGCGCTTTTGACGGTTGCACTGCTCTTTGTGAACGCCGGCGGGTCGAGAATGATATAGTCATATTCGCTCTTTCCCTCTGCGGAAAGCTTTGTTAAAAGGTCAAACATATCGGCGCAGACGAATTCCATATTGCCGCACAGTCCGTTTAGCTCCGCGTTATGTCTTGCTCCCGAAAGCGCATCCTCCGATATATCGACGGCTGTAACCTTCTTTGCTCCCGCCTTTGCACAGTTGAGTGCGAATGCTCCGGTATGTGTGCAACAGTCGAGCACGGTCTTACCCTTTGCAAGTCTTGCCGCCGCAAGTCTGTTATATTTCTGGTCAAGAAAATATCCCGTCTTCTGTCCGTTTATGAAATCCACATCGTAGTATATTCCGTTTTCGCATATTCTGACGATGCCGTTTGTTTCGCAAAGTCCGTCCGCCTTATAAAAGCCCTTATATTTTTCGAGCCCCTCTTTATCGCGCAAGGTCGCTTCGTTACGCTCGTATATTGCCTTGATTTGCACTCCCCTTTCGGAGAGCTTTTCCACTATGAGGCGGTACAGCATCGGCTTGATTCTGTCTATGCCGAGCGAGAGCACCTCGGTTACAAGCACATCGCCGAAGCGGTCAACCGTGAATCCCGGAAAGCTGTCGGCTTCTCCGAAAATCAGGCGACAGCAATCGAAATCGTCGCCCATAACGGTCATTCTGTAATCTATGGCATACGCTATTCTGCGGGCGTAAAAGCTTTCGTCAAAGCGGTCGTTGGCGTTTGTCGATATTATGCGAACGCGAATTTTTGAGTTGCCGTTGATATATCCCGAGCCCATATATCTGTGCTTTTCGCTGTAAACATCGACTATATCGC
The DNA here is from genome assembly GCA_045627885.1 of Eubacteriales bacterium. Lineage (GTDB taxonomy): Bacteria > Bacillota > Clostridia > Oscillospirales > CAG-272 > CALCTE01. The sequence goes on along the minus strand of JAZQOM010000022.1, from coordinate 26,315 downwards.
CGTTTTGGTATTCGCCGCTTTGCGCTGTTATCTCGTCAAAATACACCCACGGATGCCCTGCTCTGATGCTTCTTTCCGCCTTGGGCGTTACTGTTATGTATGTATACGGTCTTTCCAAGTTATGCACCCCGATTTTTGTATTTATTCGATTATATCTCCCTTATGCTCTTATGTCAAGAAAAATGCCTGCCGATGGACGGCAGGCATTCTGTTTTGCGTTTATTTCTTATTTGTTGTCGGTGGACTTTGCGCCGCCGAGAATGAGGTTTACGATAATACCGAGAATGAGTGCTACTGCGATATTCGTGATTGTGATTTTGCCGAATGTGAGGCTGAGTCCGCCGATAGCGGTGATAAGAATTGTCGATACTACAAAGAGGTTCTTGTTGTCCTCGAGGTCAACCTTTTGTACCATCTTAAGACCGGATACGGCGATAAAGCCGTAAAGTGCGATGCAGACGCCGCCCATTACGCAGTTCGGGATAGTCGAAAGGAATGCAACGAACGGAGAAATGAATGCAACGACAATCGCCATAAATGCGGTTGTGAGAATCGTTACAACCGATGCGTTACCGGATATTGCAACGCAGCCGACCGATTCGCCGTATGTGGTGTTGGGGCATCCGCCGAAGAATGCGCCTGCCATAGAGCCTACGCCGTCGCCGAGAAGAGTTCTGTGAAGTCCGGGGTCTTCGAGAAGGTCGTGCTCGATGATTGTGGAAAGGTTCTTGTGGTCTGCGATATGCTCCGCGAATACTACGAATGCAACGGGTATGTATGCCATTGCGATTGTTGCAAAATACGAGCCGTCAAAGTCTCTGAAGAGTGTTTTGAAGAAGTCTGCTTTTTTAACTCCGTCGAATGCTTCGACAAATGTGAACTTCGGAAGCTGTACAAATGTTTCAACAGTTGCCTTGCCGTCTTTAAGAAGATTCTTAAACGGTGTGAAATCAATAACCTTGAGTGCGGCTACTCCGCATTCGTTTCCGATAATCGTGAATATAACTGCCACAACATAACCGGAAAGAATACCGATGATGAAGGGAATCATCTTGAGTGTCTTCTTGCCGAATACCGAGCAAAGAATAGTCACAATCAATGTAACCAAGCCGCAGACTATTGCGATTCTCGCATCGCCGCCGGCGGGTGCTTTGTTGAGGTCGTTTATTGCGGAGCCCGCAAGTGAAAGTCCGATGCAGGCAACCGTGGGGCCGATGACGACTGCGGGCATAAGCTTGCTTATCCACTTAACGCCTGCAATCTTAACGATGATTGCTATTACCACATATACAAGTCCTGCCAAGAATGCACCGATGATGAGTCCGAGATAGCCTGCCTGCGCGGATACCGCTCCGGCAAATGCCGCGGTCATCGAGCCCAAAAATGCGAACGATGAGCCGAGGAACACGGGGCTTCTGAACTTTGTGAAGAGAAGGTAAACGATTGTGCCGATGCCTGCGCCGACGAGTGCGGCTGCCTGGCTCATGTTGCTCGCAACGCCGAGTTCTTCAGCGGCATTTGCCGCAGAATTTCCGTTGATGATGAGCGGAACTACGATTGTTGCCGCCATAATTGCAAGCAACTGCTGGAATGCGAAGATGAGTGTCTGATAAAACTTGGGTTTGTCTTTTACGCCATAGACGAGTTTCATACTTTTCCTCCGTATTATTATTTTATCAAACAGAATCCAGAAGCGGCAAAAAGAAAGCACCTCGCCGTCTCCGACAAGATGCAATAATGGCATTATTCTACACCGCATCTTACCGGTCTCTCTGTACCGATTTAAAGATTAGCTGTTCAACGGTATAAGTCTACCATAAATAATCTTCGATGTAAAGAGTTTTTTTTGAAAAAAAGAGCGAATTTTGAAAATATTTTTTTATTTTCCGAAAAGAACCTCTTTTCGCTTTCAAAATATATACTTGAATATTCGCGGTTAGTATGGTATAATATAATTACTACATTATATTATACAAGTGGGGTGCGGCGGCTTTGACTTTTTGGGGCATTTTCGGTATCGTTACAGGCTCTGTCTTTGCGCTTATCGGAATAGTCCTGCTCTTGCCCGTAACTCTCTCTCTTAAAGCCGAAAGCGGAAGCGACGCGGTATTCTCCGCAAGGATACTCTTTGCAAAGCTGTATGCTTCGGATGCTCCGCCGAAAAAAAAGAAAAAGAAAAAAGGCGAAGAAGGCAAAACGGAGAAAAAGGCGGAAAAGAAAAAGCCGAAGTTCTCATCTGTTGCAAAGCAGCTCGGGAACATAATAGATACGGTAAAATCCGTGCTCGGCGACGCTGTATGGCTTATAAAGCATTTTAAGATAAGCAAGCTATCGCTCGATGCGGTTTGCGCCTCCGATGACGCCGCAAAAGCCGCTCTCGACTACGGCGCGGTATGTTCCCTTGTCTATCCCGTATCGGGATATCTGCAAAATGCGAAAAATGTCAAGAAAAACGCGGTTCATTCAAGCGTTTTGTGCGACTTCAATTCCGAAAAGCCGAGCTTTTCGCTTGACTGCGCGGCAAGCGTCAGAATATACTGGATTGTCGCGGCGGCACTTAAAATGTTCTTCAAAAATTTCAAAAATGTTTCGGAGGTAATCGACAATGTCAAACCCTGAACAGAGCACTTTTATAAAAGTTCTTTCGCAAACCGCCGACAAAACGGTAGAGCTTGCAAAGCAGAGTCCCGTAATAGGCGAAAAAATTGTAGTTGACGGGATGACGATAATTCCCGTTTCAAAGGTTTCCGTCGGATTTGCGGGCGGCGGCTCGGATATCTCCGACGGCGCGAAAAAGTCAAAAAATCCGTCCGGCTCGGGCGCAAAGATTAGTGTTACGCCGATGTCATTTCTCGTTGTCGACGGAAAGAGCATACGCACGGTAAAAATTGACGCGGACGAAAAATCGCCCGTTTCGGAGGTAATCGGCTCGGTCGTCGCAAAAATTAAAGCGCAAAACGACAAGAAAAAAGCCGACAAAAAAGCCGAGAAAAAAGCTCTGAAGCTCGAAAAGAAAAAGAAATAAAAGCAAAAGTCAAAAAGTCAAAGGCAGTTTACGGAAAGCCGTAAACTGCCTTATTTTGATTATCTTTCTTTTACCGCGTCAAGAACATCGCTCTTTAAGAATTTTTTTAATATGTTTTTTGACATATCGTATGAAAGAGCGTTCATCGCGTCATCAAGCTCCAAAAGCTTTATATCATCCACCTCGCCCGTGTGCAGCGGCTCCTGATTGCCGTCATAAAACGCGGCGAAGTAGGCAACATGCTTTATATGTCCGTTTAAGAGCGGATACTTTATGCGCTCGCAAAATCCCGATACGATGCAGGCTTTTATACCCGTTTCCTCAAAAATTTCTCTCAATGCGCATTCGTGTTCGGTCTCCCCTTTTTCCATGTGTCCCTTGGGAAATCCGATATTTCCGTTTTTTTCTTTTACGAGAAGGTATCTCGTCTTGCCGCCGCTTTTGGAAAACAGAACGGCTCCGCAGGAATACTCGCGCTTCATAGATTACAGTACCCTTATTACGCTTTCCGCTTTGATGCCGATGTCATCAAGCTTTTGTCCGAGTTTGTCCGCCGTCATCTGCTCCGTTATAAACGCAAGCGTATCGGTATTTTCGTCCGACAAAATCTGCGGCTTGCCGAATGCTTTTACTACCTTTGAATATATCTCCGCGCCCGTCGCCTTTGCTCTTACGAAGAAGCTAAGCTCAAGCTCGGCGGCGTTCTTTGCCGTGCCGTCTTTTCTCTTTGTCCATACGGGCTCGGTATTTTTGAAGCGTACCGCTTCAATTACATCGCTTACAACTGCGCTTGCCGTGGGCAGTGAGCCGGCGCCTCTGCCGTAGAACATTGAGCTTCCGAGCATATTGCCGTCAACCTTTACCGCGTTGAATACATCGTTTACCGATGCAAGCGGCTCGTTTTCGTCAACAAGATGGGGGGCTACATAGATATACGCCTTGTCTTTCTCGATAACCGACCTTGCGACGAGTTTTATTCTCTTTCCGCTCTTTGCGGCAAAGCTTACATCCTCAGCGCTTACCTTGCGGATGCCCTCAATTATACTTACATCCTCAAGTGCGATATGACTGCCGAGCGCGATTGATGAAAGTATCGCAATTTTTCTTGCGGCATCAAAGCCGTCAACATCGGCGGTCGGATTCTGCTCTGCGTAGCCGAGCTCCTGCGCTTTCTTCAAAGCTTCGTCAAACGATGCTCCCTTTTCGTTCATCATGGTAAGCATAAAGTTGGTCGTTCCGTTCAGAATGCCGCTTATGCTTACTATTTTGTTTGCCCAAAGGCAGAACTTGAGCGGATGTATTATCGGTATTCCGCCGCCGACGGATGCCTCGAAAAGATAGCAGACTCCGTTTTCTTTCGCAAGAGCCATAAGCTCGTCGCCGTAGCAGCAAACAACCTCTTTATTTGATGTGACAACGCTCTTTTTCGCAAGAAGTGCTTTTTTGGTGAATTCGTAGGCAAGGGTGTGTCCGCCCATACATTCGACCACAAGTGAGATTTCCGCGTCGTTTAACACATCGTCAAAATCCTTTGTGGCTATATTCGCCGCCTTTGTTGCGGAAAGGTCTCTTATATCGACGACCTTTGCTATCTCTATTTTTTCGTGTGCGCTTTCCGCAACCTTATCGAAATTTTCCGTAATTACATCGAAAACGCCGCGTCCGATGACGCCGAAGCCCAGAATTGCTATTTTTGCCATAGTTTTATCCTTCGTTACTTTTATCTTTTTTTATTTTTTTGAAAAGCTTTGCTTTTATCGGTTCTTTTTCCGCCTTTTCGCTCGCGGGCATATTGTTCCAGAAATGAATGGAGTTTTTCTCGTTGAGGTCTTTGAGTATGATTATCGTCACGGGGAACAGTATCATACCGAAAAGTCCCATAGCGCGCAGTCCCGTATACATGGCGACAAGCGTTATCAGCGGATATAGACCTATATACTCGCCGACTATCTTCGGCTCGATAATCTGCCTTATGACCGTTACGACAATATACAGCGCAAGTATCAGAACTCCCTTTAAGGTATTGCCCATAATGAGAAGCACCACGCCCCACGGAATGAGAACGGTACCCGTTCCCAAAACAGGGAGAATGTCGATTATCGCTATCGCTATCGCAAGAAGCAGTGCGTACTTCTGCCCGATAAGCGTGAGCCCGAGATATATCTCGACGCCTGTTATCAGCATAAGCAAAAGATAGGCGCGGATATACTTGAGAATCGTCTGAAGAATATGATTTTTTGCCGAGACGAGCTTTTCAAATCTCTTTTCGGATATCTGGCATATAAAGAATGCCCTTATCTTGTTGTAGTCAGCCGCAAAGTATACGGATGTGACTATCGTGATTATTATCGCAAGTATCGCCTCCGGCACGAACTGTGCCATCGCAAACAGCATTGACGGAAGGTTGGATGTCATCTTTCCGGCAAACGACAGAAGCACGGATACGAGTGAATTTGTGACCTCCTGCCATGCCTTGTCGAGAACATCGCCGGAAACCGGCACCCACTTCAGCATACTCTTGAAGGAGTCCTCAATGCTCTCAAGGTCGATATTCAGCTTTTGCACATACGACGGAATAGATGCGGCAAGCACGGAAAGCTCAGCCACAAGCTTATATATCACGGCGGCAAGCAGTCCGCCGACTATCAGATAAAACAGTATGACGCACAGTATCGCGGCAAGTTTGTTCGGGAATTTAAGCTTTCTGTTAAGAAAGCGTATCAGCGGCTGAAGGCACACTCCGACTACAAGCGCGATAAGTATGGGCCATGTCCATTTGAGAACATAATTGAAGAAAAAGTAAAATGCGACAACAGCAAGCGCAATATAAAAGCATATAACAAAAACGCGTTTGTACCCTTTTTCGGGAAGCATACTGTCACCGTCCTTTCTCTCATGATATATTTTACCACAATACTTGGATAAATGCTACACAATTTTATATATTTTACAAAAATTATTTTGTATTTTTCTTCATTTTTTACTTCTTGAAATTTACTATTGATTTTTTTTGTGAAAAATAGTATAATAAATTTGCGGTATACAAAATTTATTAAAGGAGAATTTATATGACAAAAAGAATAGCGGCGCTTTTTCTCGCTCTGCTTGTGATTCTTTCACTTGCATCCTGCGGAAAGAAGAACAAGGATAAGGACGATAAAAAAACAGACAATACCGAAGAAAACGGCGAAAAGAACCCCGATGAGAAGAATCCGGAAGGCGATAATCCCGGTACCGAGGGCGAAGGCAATAAAGACGACGGCAAGGGAATTACGGCAAGCGAAGGCGAAGGATACGCCGAAGACATCGATTGGAACGATTTTATCGAAGCTGAATAAAAAACGCAAAGGCGGCTCATTACGAGCCGCCTTTAGTTTGCTAAAATAAAGAAAGATTCCTTTCGAGCACCGCTCTTCCCCTGAAGCTGAACGCTCTTTTTGAAAATTCCTCGTCGTCCATGGACGCAAGAAGCTCCGGCGTGAGCTTTTCGATTCGGTTTTCGTAAAACAGTTCAACGGGTGTATCGGCGGCGTTTTTGTTCATCGGACACGATAGCTGGCAAGCGTCGCAGCCCCACACCATTCCGCTTTTTACTATGAGCTCTTTTTCTTCTTCGCTCAAAATTCCCTTTTTTTGATTTATTCCCGAAAGGCAAAGCGACATATCCGTACTCATCGCCTTTGTGGGGCACGCTCTCTCGCAGGCTCCGCATCCCGTGCAGGAGCGTATTTCGCCCGGCGCGCGGCACTCCGCCTCGAGCGTTGTAAAAAGCGTGCAAACAAACACGAAGCTGCCGTATTTTTGATTTATGAGAAGATGATTTTTACCGATAATGCCGAGTCCGTATGCCGCCGCCGCGGGCACCTCCGCTATCGGTGAATGGTCGGAAAAATTATAAAATTCTTCCCCTCGGAATTCGGCTTTAAGGCGTTCTGCGACTTTATCGGAAATACTTTTTGACAGATAATGATAATCGAGCGTTCTCGCGTAAAGCGAAATATTGCCCTCTCTTTCCCCTACTCCGTAGGGAAGAAGCCATATTATCGCCGACTTTACACCCTCGGGCATAAGATACTCTTTTTTGATATGCAAATCGCTCACCTTCGCAAAGGCAAGCTCTTCTATATTCTCCGCGGCAAATGCCGCGATGATTTTGTCGTTTATCATATTTTTCCTCACAATGTGCAAAATATTATCGGAGTGTATTTATATGTTCAAAAAAATTACAAACCTTTTAACAAAAAAACTGCCGAACAGGTTTATTTTAGACGGGCTTTGCATACTGTTCGGCGCAGTCGGCTATGCCGCCGCAGTTGACTTGTTTTTACAGCCGGCAAAAATCGCAGTCGGCGGTGTGACGGGCGTTGCAACTGTAGTGAATATGCTGACAAAGCTACCGATTGGTGTGCTTATTTTTATTATCAATGTGCCGCTGGTCATAATATCGTGGAGAATACTCGGCTTTAGGTTTATTATTCGTGCGCTTATCGGAATGACCGTTATGTCTGTCGCGATAGATGTACTGCCGCGGATAGACCTCGGCGCAATCGACCCGCTTTTATACTGCTTCTTCGGCGGCGCTTTGATGGGAGTATCTCTCGGAATAATGTACAGTCGCGGCTATTCGACGGGCGGAAGCGACTATATCATCTGGCTTGTACGGCGCAAATTTCCGCATATTTCGACGGGTGTGATATATCTTATCAACGATGTTATCGTGGTTGTCGCCGCCGCCATCGTAAACAAAAGCGCGCAGGGAGTTTTATATTCCGTGCTGACAATATACATCTCTCAAAAAGCGATTGACCTCGTGATGTCACGCGGCGAAAGCGCCGAAATGGTGTATATCATATCGGAAAAATACGAAGAAATTGCCGCCTGCATCGCAAATTCCTTTGAAAGAGGCGTGACGATTCTGTACGGCAAGGGATTTTACAGCGGAAAAGAAAAAAATGTGATAATGTGCGCCATGGGCATAACGCAGTTCTATCCCGTCTTATCCAAAATAAAAGCGATAGACAAAAGTGCCTTTGTCGTCAATGCAAAGGCAAATCGCGTAATCGGAGAGGGCTTTAAGCCGATAGAAAACGCCTCCGAGGATTAGTCGAGCAAATATTTTGCAAGCTCGGTGTCGTCCTTTACGGGAACACCCGTGCTCTCGAGCTTTTCTCTGCTCTGGTGTCCTCCGGTGACGAGAATGCAGTCGGCGCCTATCGCCTCGGCGACCTCGGCGTCGTGCTCGGTATCCCCTATGAGCACCGCTCCCTTTATTCCGTTTTTCTTCATCCATGCAAGCGCCATATCCTGCTTTCCGTATGCGTATATGGTGTCCATTCCGAGTATTTCGTCAAAATATTCCGATATGCCGAGCATCTTTACCTGGGCTTTGAGCATATCGGCTTCGGTGGCGGAGAGTATCACCTGCGGTACTCCCGCCGCTTTTATCTTTTTTACGGTCTCGACAATCCGCTCCCTCGCCGGCGCTTTTTTGACAAGCTCAAGGTATTCCTTTACCCATTCGTGCGCGACGGTGTCATAGCTCTCCCTTTCAAAATCAAAGCCGAGCTTTGAATAGTAGTCCTTTATCGGAAAGCCGAACACCGAATAATATCTTTCCACATCGGCAATAACGGGAATATTTCGCCTTGCAAGCAGGCGGTTGACGGAATCAATGCCCGTTTGAACATCGTCGAGTATCGTTCCGTTGAAATCCCAAATTACAAGTGAATACTTCATACTATTTCAACCTTTTTACAAACACGAGTTTTTTTGCACATTCCGTTTTTTCAAAAGACGGCGGCAGAGTTCCCTCCGTGGTGACCGCCGCAACAGAAAATGCCGCGGAAAGCGCAAGGCATTCTTCGGCGCTCTTTTGCTCCGCATAGGCGCAGGCATAGCCCGCAACGGCGGCATCTCCCGCTCCGACGGTGGAGCGGACTTCGGTCTTTGCGCCCTCGAAAATATACGCGCTTCCGTCTTCCGCATAAAGCAGGCTTCCGTCTTTTCCGAGTGTTACAAGCACATTCTTTGCGCCGGCGCAAGCATATTGTGCGGCGGCATCAAGTGCCGTGCGTGTGTCACTTATTGCAAAGCCGCAGAAGGCTTCCGCTTCCTCTTTATTCGGCTTTACCATAAGAGGCTTTATCTGTTTTATCTCGTTTTTTGTGACGCTTTTGGAGTCGAGAATTATATCGTTCCCAGAGTGCGAAAGCTCGGCAAGCACCCCGAAAAGAGGTTCTTTGAGCGATTGCTGTACGCTTCCCGAAAGGATTATTATGCCGCTTTCCGCCCTTATTGCGTCGCAGTACGCCTTTGCCTCGGCGGCGGTCGGCTCTGTTCCCGCTTCGCTTATCCGCGTTTCTCTGCCGGAATTCTCAACCAATGTGATATTCTCGCGCAAAGTGCCGTGCGACTGAACGCAAACATATTTTACGCCGCGATATGAAAGCTCTTTTTTGAATTTTTCGGAGTTTTCCTCCGGCGCAAGGAGCAAAAGCGTACACGGTCTTTTATTGGATATGATATCCGACGCGACATTTACGCCCTTGCCGCCGATATCCGAGCGCAGCGCGTTTGCCTTGTGCTCCGCCGAAACGGCAAGCTCGTCGATATACATATATTTGTCCGTGCAGGGATTGGGGCACAGGCAGACTATGTTCTTCATATAATCCTCCGTATGAAAAAAACGGAGCAAAATTGCTCCGTTTGAATTTCTTTGAAAAGTATATACTTACGAGGCTCTCTGCACCTTGTTGGAACGGAGACAACGCGAGCAAACATTGACGGTCTTGACAGTTCCGTTGATGTTAGCCTTAACTTTTCTGATATTGGGCTTCCAAGCTCTGTTGGTCTTTCTGTTTGAGTGAGAAACCTTGAGCCCGAAAGTAATAGCCTTTCCGCAAAAATCGCACTTTGCCATTTTGTGCACCTCCTCGTCTTTCAATCGTCATCGTACAGTCGATTATATCACCGTAAATTATGCTTGTCAAGATATTTTTTGATTTTTTTGATTTTGCAGACGGTGTTGACCTTTTCTTATTATTTGGTATAATATTTATACAGAAATTTTCGGAGGCACTATGAGAAGATTTACGGTAACGGGCATGAGCTGTGCCGCGTGCAGTGCAAGAGTTGAAAAAGCCGTATCTGCCGTAAGCGGCGTGACGGAATGCTCCGTCAACCTGCTTCTTTCTTCAATGGCAGTCAAAGGAACGGCATCGGACGAGGAAATCATCGCCGCAGTAGTAAAGGCGGGCTACGACGCTTTTGCGGGAGCGCCGGAAAAGAAAGCGGTCGCCGACAAGTCGACAAAAATGCTTGTGTTGCGCCTTTGCGTTTCGCTCACTCTGCATTTGATGCTGACTTATATTTCCATGGCACATCTTATGTGGGGAGCGCCGCTTCCGTCGCTTTTGGCGGATTCTCCCTTTATTCTTGCGCTTTCGGAGGGCATTCTCACCCTCGCGATAATGTGCATAAACAGAAAATTCTTCATAAACGGAGCAATGGGAATCATTCGCCGTGCGCCGAATATGGATACGCTTGTGGCTCTCGGCTCGGGCGCATCGTTTTTATACAGCGCGGTAAGCACGGTTTTAATGCTGTTCTCGAAAAAAACAGACATCGTCCTTTCGGAGCTTTTCTATGAATCGGCGGCGATGATTTTGGTGCTGATAACCGTGGGAAAGGCTCTCGAATCGCGCTCGAAGGCAAAGACAACGGAGGCTCTTGAAGCGCTTGAAAAGCTATCTCCCGAAACGGCAACGGTATTGAAGGACGGAAAAGAAACGGTTATTCCAACCGATAAGCTCTGCGTCGGGGATATCTTCGTGCTTCGACCGGGCGACAGAATCTGCGCCGACGGCGTTGTAATAAACGGAGAAAGCTCGGTGGACGAATCGGCTCTTACCGGAGAAAGTATGCCCGTGGAAAAATCTGTAGGCTGCAAGGTCGCCGCGGCAACCGTAAATTTGAGCGGTTATATGGAATGCAAAGCCGACAAGGTCGGCGCGGATACCGCTCTTTCGAAAATAATACGCTCCGTGTCGGACGCTTCGGCTACAAAGGCGCCGATTGCCAAAGCCGCCGACAAGGTTGCCTCCGTATTTGTGCCAGCGGTGATATCAATAGCCGCAATCACGCTCGTAATATGGCTTATTGTGGGATATGATTTCGGCTTTGCACTTTCGCGGGCGGTTTCCGTTCTTGTGATAAGCTGTCCATGCGCGCTCGGGCTTGCAACTCCCGTTGCGATAACCGTTGGAAGCGGTGTCGGCGCAAGGCACGGAATACTGTTCAAAAGTGCGGCGGCTCTTGAGTCGGCAGGCAGAATCAAAACCGTAATTTTCGACAAAACGGGAACTCTCACAAAGGGAAAGCCTGAGGTATCGGACATAATTTGCTTCGGGCAAAGCGAAGATGAGGTTCTGGCGGCGGCATATTCGGCGGAAGCAAAAAGTGAGCATCCGATAGCGAAAGCCATTGTGAGAAAAGCGCTTTCGCTCGGAATAAATGAACAAATATGCGAAAGCTTTGAGAGCTTTTCGGGTTTCGGCGTTATCGCCTCAAAAGGCACGGATACCGTATGTGTCGGCAAGCTCGCGTTTGCGCAAAAGCACGCGCAGGTCGGAGACGGCGTTATCTCGGAATATGAGCGTCTTTCGTCAAGCGGCAAGACTGCGGTCGCAGTTGCGAAAAACGGAAACATTATCGGCATAGTCGCAGTCTGCGACGCAATCAAGGACGACGCAAAAGACGCCGTTGCCGCCATTTCACGCATGGGCATAAAAACGCTTATGCTGACGGGAGATTCCGAGAAGACGGCAAGAGCCGTCGCGGACTGTCTCGGAATAAACGATATGATTGCGGGAGTTCTGCCCGACGAAAAAGCGCAAACGGTTAAAAAATACGCAAAGGAAGCTCCCGTCTGCATGGTAGGCGACGGAATAAACGACGCTCCGGCTCTGTGTTTTGCAACGCTCGGAATAGCGATAGGCGCGGGAACGGACATCGCGATAGATTCCGCCGACGCGGTTATCACTGGAAGCGGTCTTTTCGGCGTATGCGACACGCTTTCGCTCGGGCGCAGTGTTCTTGCAAACATAAGGGAAAACCTGTTCTGGGCGTTCTTTTACAATGTGATATGTATTCCGCTCGCGGCGGGAGTATGGTATCCCGCTTTCGGAATAGTTTTGAGTCCCCTGATAGGCGCCGCCGCGATGAGTCTTTCGAGCATCTGCGTTGTGCTCAACGCTCTGCGGCTGAATCTGTATAAATCAAAGAAAAAGGAGATAAAGAAAATGACGAAGGAATTTACCGTAAAGGGTATGATGTGCGCGCACTGCGAAGCGGCGGTGAAATCCGCGCTCGAAGCAATAAGCGGCGTCGAATCCGCTTGCGCCGACCACAAGAAAAACAAAGTGTCCGTGACGCTATTTGCCGATGTTTCCGACGAAGTGATAAAGAAAGCGATAGTCGAAAAAGGCTATACAGTGGAATAAAATCGGGTAATCAAATTTACGGAGAGAATAATAATGGAGCAAAAGCTGTCGTTCAGGAATGCCGAGCGGAAGGATACTCCTCTGATTTTACGGTTTATAAAGAAGCTCGCGGATTATGAAAAAATGTCAGGCGAAGTGGTAGCAGACGAAAAAACTCTTGAATGCTGGATTTTCGACAAGCAGAAAGCAGAGGTTATTTTTGCTGTCGAAAACGGAAAAGAAATCGGATTTGCTTTGTTTTTTCACAACTTTTCGACCTTTCTCGGCAAAGCCGGAATTTATCTTGAGGACTTGTATATAGACGAAGAATTCCGCAAAAAAGGCTATGGAAAGGCTCTTTTGAAAAAGCTCGCCGCAATCGCCGTGGAGCGCGGCTGCGGTCGGCTTGAATGGTGGTGTCTTGATTGGAATAAGCAAAGCATCGACTTTTATCTTTCTTTGGGTGCAAAGCCGATGTCCGACTGGACTACCTATCGCATCACGGGAGATACGCTGAAAAAGCTCGCGGAATAAAGCTTAGGCTTACAAAAGCATAAAACGCCCGTCAAGCACCGAGTGTATGCACACTCTGTGTTTGACGGGCGTTATTGCGCCGTATATTATGGCTTTTATTTCTTTATTTCGGAATAAATTCTTATAAGCTCGAGGATTATCTCGGTTTCCTTATCCATTCCCTCAATGGTGATATGCTCATAGGGACCGTGGAAAGCATAGCCGCCCGTGCCGAGATTGGGGCACGGAAGTCCCATAAAGCTGAGTCTTGCACCGTCTGTGCCTCCTCTTACCGGAGATATACTCGGCTTTACGCCGCAGTTTTCCGCCGCCTTTACGGCGTTATCGACAAGGTGCTTGTGCGGCATTATCTTTTCGAGCATATTGCGGTACTGCTCTTTTATCTCAAGCTTTACCGTCCCCGCAGGGTATTTCTCGTTCATTATCTTTTCGATATGGCGCAATGTCTTTTCGCGCAGCTCAAAGCTTGCGGCATCGTGGTCTCTTACTATGTAGTCCACTGTCGCTTTTTCGACACTGCCGCTGATATCCGTGAGATGGAAAAATCCCTCGTAGCCCTCCGTTTTCGACGGTACATCTGCCGACGGAAGCATCGAATTTATCTCCATGGCAACAAGGGACGCGTTTATCATTACATCCTTTGCACTTCCCGGGTGAACATTAAAGCCGTTTACCGTAAATCTCGCGCCGCAGGCGTTGAAGTTCTCATACTCAAGTCCGCCCTCAACATCTCCGTCAACCGTATAGGCATAATCCGCGCCGAAACCTTTTACATCGAAATTATCGGCTCCGCTCCCTATCTCCTCGTCGGGCGTAAATGCGATACATACCTTGCCGTGAGGGAGCTTTTCTTTTATGATTCTTTCAACGGCGGTCATTATCTCGGAGATGCCCGCCTTATCATCCGCGCCCAAAAGCGTGGTTCCGTCGGTAGTGATGAGCGTTCTGCCGCGAAGAGACGGAAGCTCGGGAAATTTTGCGCTCTCCAATACCCTGCCGCTTGTGCCGAGTGCGACATCGCCGCCGTCATAGTTTTCGATAATCTGCGGATTTACATTTTTACCGCAGAAGTCGGGGGATGTGTCCATGTGGGCGATAAATCCGAGCGCGGGTGCGTTTTCGCATCCGGCGGTGGCGGAAAGCTCTGCGTATACATAGCACTTTTCGTCACATTTTACATTTTCCGCGCCGAGCGCTTCAAGCTCCGATGTGAGCATTTTTGCAAGCTCGAATTGCCTTTCGCTGCTCGGTGTGCTCTGCGAATCCTCGTCGCTCGTCGTGTGAATTTTTACATATCGAAGAAGTCTTTCGTATGCTCTCATAATAATTCTCCATACACAAAATCCTGCATCTTTCAATGCAGGATTTTATATTTTTGTCTTACTTAGATTTCAGCGAAATACTTGATGGTTCTTACCATCTGAGATGTGTACGAGTTCTCGTTGTCGTACCATGCGACTACCTGTACCTGATAAAGTCCCTTGGATATCTCGGATACCATCGTCTGTGTTGCGTCAAAGATGGAGCCGAAGCGTGAGCCGATGACATCGGTGGATACGATGGGGTCGGTATTGTAGCCGAAGGATTCGCTTGCCTGAGCCTTCATAGCCTCATTGATGCTGTCAACCGTTACATTGTTGCCCTTTACTACCGCAACAAGAATTGTGGTAGAGCCTGTGCAGGTGGGTACTCTCTGTGCGGAGCCGATGAGCTTGCCCTTGAGCTCGGGGATAACAAGTCCGATTGCCTTAGCCGCACCGGTGGAGTTGGGTACAATATTCATAGCGGCTGCGCGTGCGCGTCTGAGGTCGCCCTTTCTGTGCGGACCGTCGAGTACCATCTGGTCGCCCGTGTATGCGTGAACGGTTGTCATGATACCGCTCTGGATGGGGAATGCATCGTTGAGTGCCTTTGCCATGGGAGCAAGGCAGTTTGTGGTGCAGGATGCGGCTGATATGATATTGTCTTCTGCCGTGAGGATGTTATTATTTACATTATAGACGATGGTCTTGGGCATCTTGAAGTGGTCGGGGTCCTTCTTGCAAGCAGCGGGCGCGGAGATAACTACCTTCTTTGCACCTGCGAGAATGTGCTTGTTTGCGTCTGCAACATCGGTGTAGAAACCGGTGCACTCGAGAACTACATCAACCTTGAGCTTCTTCCAGGGGCAGTTGATTGCGTCCTTCTCGGCATAAATTTTGATTGTCTTGCCGTCTACCGTGATTGTGCTCGTTTCATCATCTGCGGAAATCTCATGCTCGTATCTTCCCTGTGCGGAATCATACTTGAGAAGGTGTGCAAGCATTGTGGGGCTTGTGAGGTCGTTGATGGCTACTACCTGATAGCCTTTTGCTCCTAACATCTGTCTGAACGCAAGGCGTCCGATTCTGCCGAAGCCGTTGATGGCAACTTTAACTGACATTGTTTTTTCCTCCATAACATTATATATATTTATTATTTCTGAATCTATCCGATATATTCTACTACATCAAAGCGAATTATGCAATAGTTTTTTTAACTAATTTGTAAAAAATCGGAAAATGCTTTTTATATATATTCCACAAAACTTTTTATATATTCCACAAAACTTTTTTCAATCGGTTTTTATGTAAAACCGAGTCGCTTATGGGAAAATATTGTTAAATTATCAAAAAATATGTTGACAAACCGTATTTTTGATTGTATAATTTCTCTTACCGCTCTATGTTAAAGCCGCGGAAATTCCCGTATTATCGGAGGTCTATATAATGAAATTTACAGGTATGGTCAGAAGAATTGATACTCTCGGCAGAATTGTATTGCCTAAAGAGATTAGAGATACTCTCGACATCAACGAAGCGCCCATTGAAATCCTTGTGGAGAACGATACGATTATTCTTCGCAAGTATCAGCCGAGCTGCATTTTCTGCGACTCTTTCGAGGGCGTGGAATCCTACAAGGGCAAGCTTGTATGCGCTCAATGCAGACGCGAGCTTTCCGAGAAAAAGTAAATCTTGCTTTATAAGAAAAAATCCGGCATCGTGTGATGCCGGATTTTTTTGCGTTTTACGGGAGTTTTTCAACATTATCCTCGATATTTATATCCATAAGCTTATCTCTGAATCTGAAAAGCACGGTCTGCGGCTCATCTCCCTCAATCTCGGGCGGCAGCTCGTATAATATCTGCTCTTCATCGCCGCTTATAAGCTGGCTTTCGGCATATTTGACGCTTATCCTGTCGCCCTCGGAAATAAAGCTCATATCGTCGGAATACATCGCTACATTGTGCGGATTCTCTTCATCCGTCTCTTCCGTTATCTCTTTGCACAGAGCGGTATCTTCTTCGATACGCAGTACAAGAAGCGATATCGTGTGTACGGGGTCGGGATTGAAGTAGTCCACGGTATCTCTCTGTATGTCAAGTCCCTCATATATGAGCTCCTCTATTGTGACCTCACCGAGCGAAAGCGCCTGAATGAGCGGAATGAAATTTCCGTCGTCAACCGATACGCTTATATACGGCGACATACGCTTTTTGAGATAATAGCGGTAATCCGCCTCGAAGAGTATGTAGTCGGGGCCCTCTTCGTAGTCTTTCCCGTTCTCGGGCGGCAGAATGCGGAGCACGACTCTGTGTCCGCGGTCGATAACCGTCGTGTCCAAAATCTCCGGCATCTCGTCTATTCCGAGGTCGCGTTCGTCGCCTGCGGGAATATCGGCGGAATCGTCGCCGGTCGCAAGCTCCGGCATCTCGTCCATATTGATATCGGGGTTTTTGACCGTTTCTTTGATTATTTCCTTCTTACCGCAGGAGGTTAATGTAAAAAGCAATACAAATGCAAAAATGAGTGCCGCAACTCGTTTTGTCATTTTGCGCCTCCGATTTTGAGTCCGACCTTATCCGCTACATATACTCCCATGGCTCCTGCCTGTGAAAGCGACCTTGTGACGGATGAGCAGTCGCCGAAGCAATATACTCCGTCGAGTATCTCAAAATCTTCATTTTTGAAGACGGGCCTTGCGCTGTACATCTTTATTTCGGGTGAATATAGCAGTGTATCGTAGTTGGCGATTCCCGGGAAAACATTGTTGAGCTGGTCTATCGCAGAGCAGATATTGTCGAGTATTCTCTTGGGAAGCGCGAGCGATATATCTCCGGCTACCGCAGTCTTAAGGCTCGGTATGGTGGTGCTCTGCGCAAGACGGTGGTCGTTGGTGCGTCTTCCGAGCTTCAAATCTCCGTATCTCTGTACCAAAACGGAATTGTTTGATATCATATTCGACATCGTGGCGACATACTGCGCGTACTGCGTCGGATATTTGAACGGAGTTGAGAAATTTATACTTGAAAGCAGTGCAAAGTTCGAGTTGCCCGTATCCTCTCCGTCGATACTGTTCGCAAAGCCGTTTACCGAGAGTATGCCGCTGTTGTTTTCGACGCACACCTTTGCGCGGTTATTGTTCCAGCAGAAGGTGCGGACGATATCGCCGTACGGCTTTGTGCGGACAAGAATCTTGGGCTCGTATATCGTGTCGATGATGCTCTTGCACACCTTGTCGGGAATCTCCACTCTGACGCCGATATCGACGCGGTTGTTTACCATATCGACGCCGTGCGTGCGGCAGAATTCCTCAAACCACGCCGTTCCCGTTCTGCCCGCGCCGATAAAGAGATTGTCGTAGTGATATTCTCCTGTATTGGCGTAAACCGTTTTATTGTCGGTATCTATCGACGAGATATCGACGCTCGTTATTATATCCACTCCGTTTGCCTTGAGGTAGTCAAGCAGTGCCGACATAACCTGATAGTTTCCGTCGGAGCCGAAGTGCCTTATTGTGGCGGAAAGAGCGTGCATATCGTATTTGAGGCATTCTGCGGGGAATTCATCGGACGGCTCGTAAAGCGGATAATCCGAAGTTGCAAAGCCCATAAGCGCATTATCGACGGCGTGGATATAGCCGTTCATAAGCTCAAAGCCGAGGTATTGACCGAGCCAGCCGCCGTAATCCTTGTATGAGCCTCTGTCCGGCATTATGTATTTTCCGTCATTGAAGCTGCCTGCGCCTGCTTCGCCGGTGACGATGGCGCATTGACGGCATTTGAGGCAACGGTCCGAGGTCTTTTCGAGAATGGGGCATTTGCGCTCCTTTATCGGTCTTCCCTTTTCGAGAATGGTAATGTGCGCCTCGGGAGCGCCGTATTTCATATTCTCAATAATTCTGTAAGCAAACATAAGCGAGCTTATTCCCGCTCCGATGCAGATAAATTCCATAGTTGTATTTCCTTTGCTTTTATTTACGATTTATTCTACCACCAAAGGTGCTTCTTGTCAATCAGCGCGGCTTCTTATGTTTTTTTCCGTTTTGGGAATATACTGTAAGAAATCCGCAAAGCGCACCGGATATTATCGAAAGAACGCATCTTATGACGGTGAAATATGCGGGGATTTTTTCTTTTGCGGGAATGAATATTCCCGCAGTCAAAAGAAGAAGCGACAGAATCGCGCCCGTTGCCGCTCCGCACAGGAGTCCGCTTTTTTTGTTGAAGACGGCGCAAAGCATTCCCGATAAAGCCGAAGAAAGCGCGGGGATTACAACAGATACCGGCATAATGTAATTCTCGGGAGCGGCGGTCTTTGACAGTGCCGCCGCCGCAACAAGCGAAAAAATGATATGCACCGCGATTCCCGCGGCAAGCGCATACAACAACGATTTTGGCGTTCCGAGGCTTTTTCTTTGTTTCATATCTTCCCCTCCGGATAAAAAATAGGCTGTGAACAGTATCAATACTATTCACAGCCTGTTTATTTTATTCGGTTATTTTACGGAGCTTATTGCCTGCTTGGATATCTCGAGCTTATTCTTGTCGCTTCCGCTCTCTATCACGACAGAGCTTTCTCTTACGGTAACTATTTTACCCATAATTCCGCCTATCGTCATTATCTCCGCGCCGACCTGAAGGTTATCCATCATTTCTTTCTTCTCTTTTTCCTGCTTCTTCTGCGGTCTGTACATACCGAAATAGAAGAATGCAACGAGAATCAGTATCGGAATACCGAGAGAAAGTACATTTCCCCATACGCTTGGTTTTTTATTCTCATTGTCGGCAGTTTTGTCATCTCCGGCATCGTCGCTGCCGCCCATAGAACCTTCGTCTGCCGCTTTATCTGCCACAACGGCATCATTGGTTGCGCCGACAAGTCCGTCAACGGGAGTTACGCCTTCGCCGTCAATGCCACTTTCGAGCTTTTCCGTCTCTTTAAGCTCGAGTGCGCCGGGCTCTGCGCTGTCGACAAGCACCTGCTCATCATCCTGCTTTGTACCGGTTGAGCCTACCAAAATCACGCCGCCGTTGTCTGCCGTGACGGCTTCGTCCTCTGCGAATACAGAGAATGAAAGAACTGCGAGCATCATTACCGCTATAAGTAAAGATGCGATAAGCTTTGTTTTTTTCACTGTAAAAGTCCTCCGTTTTTTTATTGCCTTTATATGATATCACAAAATTGCGTATTTTGCAAGAGTTTTATCCTCTGTCGGTGAATATCGGCTCTTTTTCCTCTTCAAGAGCTTTTCTCTTTTTTCTCTCATCGGCGATAATGGGGTCAATCATATACTGCTTTATTGCGGGATATGCGCAGTAGATTCCGATAAACGAGACAAACGAGAAGAACAAAGTGAGCAGTATCAGCGCGCCTATCGGCGTTACAAAGTAGAGCATTACGGATGTGAACACGGCGCACAGAAGCGTTCCGAAGAATGCCGCAAGGTTACGCTTTATGTTGACAAACGCAAATATCAGCGCGTTTTTGATTATCTTCGGTATGGACAAATCAAAGGTTATGAGCATTACATACAGGTAATTTCTCATAAACATATATATTATTCCCGCCGCGGTGCCGACTATCGCAAAGAATGCTCCCATTCCCTGCCCCGCAAAGAAAAGGTACAAATCGAAGCCCATGGCGACAAGGAATATAAGGTCGATTATTCCGAGTATGAGGGATTGAAAAAAATTCTTCTTTATCGTTCTGAAATAATCCGAGAAAATATCGCAGGGCTCTTCCCTTGTGTAGTTGCGCAGAATATACGCCATTCCCGCATTGGCAGGCCCGAATGTGATAAACACAAGCAGTCCGAGCGCTATGAAAACATAGCTCAAGGTCGAGTTATAGCTGCTGTTTACCGATACTCCGCAAAAGCTGTAAAACAGCGATGCCGCCGGATTTTTTGCAAACTGCGTAATTCCCCTCGCAACGCCGAACCAATACGGGCTGTACGGGGTGAGTCTTTGCACGCTTCCGTAGCCGGCGAGCTTTATTAAGAAAAATATCACGGGGAAGTTCGTTGCGACAAACAGAAGGTTGAGCGCGCCTATGCGCCAGAATTTTCTCTTTAACAGGCGGAAAAATTTGAGCAAAGTGAAGCGGTCGTTTAGTTCTTCCTTTAATACACCTTTTCCGCCGACGCTCTGGTCGAACATTTTTTTGAATAATGCCATTTTTGATTTCCTTTTATATAATTTATTATCCTCTGTAATAACGCACTATGAGTGTGAACAGCGATGCGTCCGCAAGCGATGCGATAATCAGCACAAAAAGCGGCAGAATAAAATTGGACAGATACGAAAATATGCTCCTTGCCGTGATAAGCTCTCCTATTCTCTTATTCTCCGCAAGGTTGCTCTTGCGATAGAGCTTTGCTTCCGTAAAGCACAGTGACAGCGCAAGGCACGAAAGCAAAAACGAAAATGTGTACGCCGCGCACAGTGCAAGGCTTCCGCCGTTATATAAGACGCAGGCGACCGTTCCGCCGAATGCGCCGTACAGCGGCAGAAACAGCGCACATACGGGAACATACACGGTGGAAAATCCCGAAAGCACCGCAAACACGGCGCAAATTGCCGGAAGTATCGCCGAATATGCCGCCCTTACCGCTATTGCGTTCTTTTCTCCGTATGCAAGGTAGGCGGAAAACGCGTCCTTTACGGTTTCTTCCCCCGCTCCGCGGAAGAAGAACACCGCAAGCGATATTCCGCAAACGATTAGCGCAGAGTACGCAACTATGTTTGCGCTCCGTGAGCGGATATACTGCTTTGCCGCCGCCTTTGGTTTTACATCGTATTTTATCTCGAGTCTGCCTGCTTCGTCCATATCCTTTGCTTCCTTTTCTTGTTCTTTGCTAAAGGATATGACGCTCGTCCGCATTTTATGATACTACTTTGAAAGCTCGTACGCTCTTTTGAGGCAGGCGTCCATCGCCGTACGAATTATGGGCACAATTCCCGCTTTTTCAAATTCCGCAAGCGCGGCAAGTGTTGTGCCGCCCGGTGACGATACATCCCGTATCAGCTTATCGGGGCTGTCCTTGCTCTGCAAAAGCATCTGCGCGCTTCCCTCAAAGGTCGCGCAGACGAGCTTTTTGGCGGTTTCTTCGTCAAAGCCGTTCTCTTTTGCCCAATCGCATATCGTCTTTATGAAAAGATACACAAATGCCGGACTGCTTCCGCTTACGGGGATAATCTTGTTTATCATATCCTCGCACGAAAGCTTTGTCACCACCGCCATTTTTTCAAACGCGGAGCATATCTGCTCAAACGCCTCGTCCGATACTTTTTGGTTTCTGCATATTCCGACCGCTCCGAGCCCTATGAGCATCGGAGTATTCGGCATCGCTCTCACAACGGCAACATCGGCGCCGAGTTTTTCGTTTATATGATTTATCGTTATTCCGGCCGCTATGGAGACGACGGTCTTTCCCTCGAAGCTCTCGTTTGCTATTTCGTCGAGCACCTCATCGAAATTCTGCGGCTTTACCGCAAGAAAAAGTATGTCGGCAAATTCTACCGCGTCGTGCGCGGTTTCCGCGGGGTATATGCCTATCTTTTTGAATCCGAGCAGTTTCTCGGGAGTGCGGTTGCGAATTCTTATTCTGTCGCATTCCGATACTCCGCCCATCAAGAGTCCGTTGACTATTGCACGGCACATATTGCCGCCGCCTATAAAGGCTATATTTTTTTCGAGCATTGTTTATTCCTTTCCCGACAGCTTATTCGAAATGAGAGTACATCCCGAAATAAACACAATCATTCCTATTAAATATACGATTAGTGAGCCGAAGCTTATATACACATTGGCGTACCACACTACTCTGCCGAGCTTTATCGGAATTCTCAAAAGCTCGTCGCTTATTATATCGGTGAAGTATCCGACGGCGGAGCCTATCTGCGACAAGGCGATTATCGACGCTCCGCACACAAGCTCACCCTTTGAATAGAGCGGCGCTCTTGTAAAGTTTTTCTTCATATACACAATAAGCATTACAAGCGTTGCGACAACAAGAATGAGAAAAGCCGCCTTTGAAACGGGGAAAAGCTTACCGTAAAGCGCCGTCATCGGCGGAAGCTCAAGTCCCGTATCCGCGTAAAAAGTTCCGACGGATGAAATCTGAATATAAAGCAGAAATCCGCAGAACGCAGTGTATATTCCGCTGAAGACGGAAAGAACCGCAAAAGGCTTATAATGCTTTCTGAACATTATAAGTGCAACAAAAAGCAAGGCTGCGGGTATTATGTCGGGAATTACATCAAAGCCGTCTATAAATAGGTCGCCGCCGAACACAAGTGCCGCGGTGAGCAGTTTTTCGTATGCCGAAAATTCTATGCTTCGCATAACATCGGGATTGTCGGTGACCTTTGTTCTGTACGCCTCTTTGAGCCGCGAAATGAAAAAACCGTCCCTATTTATTCCCCTTATATACTTCGAGCAAGCGATATACCACGCTGTTCCGAGAACCGTTCCCAAGAACACGCAGAGTATCATGAGCATTATTCTCATACCGGTATCGCCGCTTTGCTCATAAGTGCCGTATGTCGTCAGCGTATAGCCGAGAGTTGTAAGCTCCGGTATAAGCGTCATCACACAACGGACTGCGAAGAATATCACCGTAAATACATAAAGTCCGTCAACGCCCTTGAATATCGCCTTCCTCTGCGGAAGCGCTACATATCTTACCGGATGCAGTCCGTGCCTCTCGACAAGGCTTTTGTATTCTCCGCTCTGCTTATTGTGCACCGAATGCTCGTAGTCGGCTTTTTTCTTTTTGGGGTAAAATCTGCCCAAGAGCTTCTTGCGGCTCTTTACAGAGCTGTCGTCATATTGAAATCCGATATCCGAAAAGCCGTCAAACAGATTTTTGACAAGAAGTATCCCGAATATCAGCTCTATTACAAGATATATCAGCGTCGCCGTGGTGATATTGCTCGACTGTGCCGCGGTCGATTCAGTTACGCAGAGCGCAAGGCACACAGGCTTTGTCAGATTGACAAGCGCCATTATAAGCGCATAATGCGATGCCTTATACATATATGAATCTATGCGTTTTAATCTGAATAAGCCCGCAAATATAAAGATATATCCTATAAAATCCGGAAAGATGTCGAGCAGGTTAACGGTCGGGACTATAAGGAAGAAAAATCCCGCAAGTATGAGCGAAAATCCCACAAGGCATCACCTCCGTTTTTTGCTTAAATTACTGTCCGCAGCAGTTCTTGTACTTTTTGCCGCTTCCGCAGGGGCAGGGGTCGTTTCTGCCGACCTTCTCGCCTTTGCGTACGGGCTGTTTTTTGAGAGAATCGTCGCCGCCGGCGTTCATAGCCTGCGAAAGATTGTCGTTTTCCTTAGCTCTGCCCTCTCCCGTAATCTTAGCGACATTGACTCTCTTTGTCATACTGTCGGAGTCGCCGTCCTTTTTGGGCATAACGCGGAGCATTACATCCGCCGTATCGTCGCAGATTGCGGTGACCATCTCGTCAAACATCTCGCCGCCGACATTCTTGTATTCGAGAAGCGGATTCTGCCTTAAGCCGATGCCGCTCTTCATATCGTCCATGGCGTCGATGTGCTCCATCCACTTTTCATCGACATTGCGAAGCAGCATCGTGCGCTCTATCTCGCGAAGAACGGGAGCGGTAAACAGTTGCTCCTTATATTCGTAGAGCTCATGCGCTTTTTCCGTCAGCTTTTCGCAAAGCTCGTCTTTATCGAGCGTGTTGAGCTGTTCTGCAGAATAATCAAAATCAGCGCCGCTGCATATTGTGGGGAATTTCTGCGGAAGAATCGAAAAGTTCCACTGCTCGGGCTCCTCGCCGACAAAGCAGGAATAAACATGGCTTCTTATACTGTCGTCTATCATCCTGAGAATCTTCTCTTTTAAGTCCATGCCGTCGAGAACTTCGCGTCTTTGATTGTAAATGACGGTTCTCTGCTGATTCATTACATCGTCGTACATCAGCACAACTTTTCTGCTCTGGAAATGCGTTCCCTCAAGGCGCTTCTGCGCGCTCTCAATAGAGCCGGATAGAATTCTCGCGTCTATCGGCTGATTCTCGGGAAGACCGAGTGCCGCTACCATTCCCTGCACTCTTTCGCTTCCGAACAGGCGCATAAGGTCGTCTTCAAGCGACATATAGAATCTCGATTCTCCGGGGTCGCCCTGTCTGCCGCTTCGTCCGCGAAGCTGATTGTCTATTCGTCTGCTCTCGTGGCGCTCCGTGCCGATTATGCACAGTCCGCCCGCCTCTCTGACCTTTTCGGCATCCGGTCTTATCTTTTCGCCGAAGCTGTCCAAAAGCTGCTTAAATTCACTGCGAAGAGCAAGCTTTTCGGCATCGTCCGTATCGTAAAAGCTCATTGCTTCATTTATCTCGGCATCGGTTCTGCCGTTTTTGCGCATCTCGCTCTTTGCCATAAACTCGTTATTGCCGCCGAGCTTGATATCCGTGCCTCGTCCTGCCATAT
Source organism: Eubacteriales bacterium (assembly GCA_045627885.1). Lineage (GTDB taxonomy): Bacteria > Bacillota > Clostridia > Oscillospirales > CAG-272 > CALCTE01. The sequence goes on along the minus strand of JAZQOM010000022.1, from coordinate 1,503 downwards.
TCGTCGCAATGGTTACAGCTCCGTACATACCTGCCTGCGCGACTATCTCCGCCTCTTTTTCGTGATATTTCGCGTTGAGGACGCAGTGCGGTATTCCGCGCTTTTTCAAGAGCGCCGAAACAAGCTCGCTCTTTTCTATCGAAACCGTGCCGACAAGCACGGGCTGTCCCTTTGCGTGGCATTCGCATATCTTATCGACCACGGCGTTATACTTGCCGTCGAGAGTTCTGTAAACCGCGTCGGGAAGGTCTTTTCTTATCATCGGACGGTTTGTGGGTATCTCCACAACATCGAGCGCGTAAATCTCTCTGAACTCGTCTTCCTCGGTCAATGCCGTACCGGTCATACCGGAAAGCTTTGAGTATAGTCTGAAGAAGTTCTGGAATGTTATCGTCGCAAGTGTCTTATTCTCTTTCTGAATCTTGACATTTTCCTTTGCTTCTATCGCCTGATGAAGTCCGTTGGAATAGCGTCTGCCGGGCATTATACGGCCGGTAAAGCCGTCAACTATGAGCACCTGTCCGTCCTTTACGATGTAATCGACATCCCTCTGCATTATCGACCTTGCGCGGAGCGCTTGGTTTATATGGTGAGAAAGCGTGGAGTTCTCGGCATCGGAGAGGTTCTCTATGCCGAAGTGCTTTTCTGCCTTTTCGACACCCGCCGCCGTGAGCACGACATTTCTCGCCTTTTCATCGACGATGTAATCCGCGTCGGTCTGCTGTGTGTCGAAATCCTCCTTGCTGTCGAGCTCCTTTATGCGGACGCCCTTAAGACGCGCGACAAACTTATCCGCCTGCGAATACAAATCGGTCGATTTGTCTCCGCTTCCGGATATGATGAGCGGCGTTCTCGCTTCGTCGATGAGAATGGAGTCCACCTCGTCGACTATCGCAAAGTTGTGCCCTCTCTGCACAAGCTGTTCTTTGTATGTCACCATATTGTCGCGCAGGTAGTCGAATCCGAATTCGTTGTTTGTGCCGTAGGTTATATCGGCGGCGTATGCTTCTCTTCTCTCCTTGCTTGTGAGTCCGTGAACAATAAGTCCGACGGATACGCCCAAGAAGTTATATATCTTGCCCATCCATTCGCTGTCTCGCTTTGCAAGATAGTCGTTTACCGTGACGATGTGCACGCCCTTTCCCGACAGTGCGTTGAGGTATGCGGGAAGCGATGCCATAAGCGTCTTGCCCTCGCCCGTCTTCATCTCCGCGATTCGTCCCTGATGGATAACTATGCCGCCGATGAGCTGGACTCTGTAATGGCGCTCTCCCAAAACTCTTGTGGCGGCTTCTCTTACAACCGCGTAAGCGTCGGGAAGAATATCGTCAAGCGTTTCGCCTGCGGCAAGACGATCTTTGAATTCAACGGTCTTGTGCTTCAGCTCTTCATCGCTGAGCTTTTTATAATCATCGGAGAGAGCCTCGATCTTTTTTACGGCGGGCTCAATGTCCTTAAGCTCTCTTTCGCTGTGAGTTCCGAAAACCTTTGTGAAGATATTTT
>JAZQOM010000021.1:0-8215 GCA_045627885.1 Eubacteriales bacterium | reverse complement strand
CGAAAATTACAGCAAAAAACCGAACTTCAAATTTCCATCATAAAATTCTTTATGGAGGAAAAAGAAATGAAGTATCAAGTTACATTAAAAGAAATCCCGGAGATGATTGTTTATTCTTCGGAAACGGTGCTTGCCAAATATGAAGATGCAATGCAATGGATTCCGTCTGTCGGAGAAGAATGTATGAAGTTAAATCCCGGCATAAAATGCGCGGAGCCGCCGTATGAGTTTTGCGAATATCTTGACGGTGAATATAGGGAAACAAACATCAAAGTTCGCCATAGCGAGGCGGTCACAACATTCGGCAAAGAAAATGAGCATATCAAGTTCAACACACTTCCTGCCGCAAAGGTTTTAAGCATTTATCACAAAGGCGCTTATGATACAATCGGAGAGGCATACGCATTTATCGCGGAATATGCCGAAAAGAACGGTTATGAAATCGCGGGGCTTGCGAGAGAAAGCTATATTGACGGCATTTGGAACAAGGAGTCTGTCAGCGATTGGCTTACCGAAGTGCAACTACCGGTAAAATAAACGGGAAAAGACAGCTTCCCGCTTATCAAGCTAAAAGAAACAACCCGCTGAAAAAGAGTTTCTTTTTCAGCGGGTATTCTTATACCATAGTGAAATATTCCGCTTTGAGCCGAATATTTTGCTTATTTCGTTTTCGCGCACAACAGGGCACATCAAAACAAATCTTTACGGGCACGAGCCGAAAATCTGCGGATTTTTATTCTTTTTGCTTTGATATATGCGATTCGTCATAGGCTGATTCGAGCCATTTTTCGGCTTGCTTTACGCCGTCGTCCGAGCACTCAAAGCGCTTTTCCGAAGTCTCGGAGCGCGGAGGCTCGCTATTCCACGGGAACGAAAGATACCACTGTGCGACAAGCTCCTTCGGCTCTGCGCCGACATCGACAAATACTCTGTAATTGAATGTGGTGGATGATACGCATCCGCGTTCCGCAGATGTTCCAGCGGAGCCTGAAAATGTATTCTTGAAGGTGTCCTTTTCGTGCACTCTGTAAAACCAGCCGAATTCCGGAAGCTCAAACATTTTTTATTCCTCTTTCTTTTACCGTATAGCTGTATTATATCAGCATTTGCGGCTGATTTCAATAATAAAAGCTCGTTCCGCGGCGTGTTATGGCATATTCTTGCGGGTAATTGACATTGTAATACCGCTGTGCTATTCTATTTATACGAGAATCTCAAGCCCGAGGTCGTACAAAAGAGCATTTACTTCGATTAAGCTTATTTCTTTGGTGAGCCCGAACATAATTGCATTGTCGCGCTCATTCTTGCCGTAAAGCTGCGGATATCCCGTGATTTTGAGCAGTTTTTGCGTTTCGTCGGCGGAAAGCTTGAAGCCGAAGCACAACATTATGACTTTATCGCGCGAGGGAACTTTTGCTCCGGAGAAAATCTGGTAGGCATAATGCGTTTCGATACCGGACTTGGCAATTACATCCGCCTTTTTTGCGGATTTTTCATTGAGCAGAGTCGAAAGCGCTCTGTCTATCTTCATAAAATTCGGCGATAATTCTTCGGCGCTTGCTTTTCTGTAATCGTCGTAGCTTGCGGCGCTTTTCATCATATCAATCAATTCCTGCGTGCTTTTTTTCATTTTTATCGGTTCCTTTCCGAAATATCTTTGAATAGGAGGTGGTCACGATGGGCGATTCCGTATCGGAAAATTACATATACGAGAATCTCAAGCCGCTTACTGAGTTCAACGCAAATACAAAGCTTTGTATTTACGAGCCGACTAAAAAGCTGTATATCATAAAATGCGCGGATTTATCTTGCGAAGCGGCATACAGGTCAATCAAACTGCTTAACAATCGACATCTGCCGAAGATATATCATATCGCGAAAAAAGAAGACCGTCTTGAAATAGTTCGCGAATACATTTCGGGCGATACGCTCGCTGATGTGCTGAAGGGGCGCAAATCTCTTCCGGAAAAAGAAGCCGTGAAAATAGCCGCCGATGTGTGCGACGGGCTTTCGGATATTCACAAGCTCGGGCTTGTTCACAGAGACATAAATCCGAACAATATTATCATATCGTCGGGCGGAATTGCAAAAATCATAGACTTCGGAATAACGCGAAGCTATGTTCCCGGAAAAACCTCCGACACGGCGATTCTCGGTACTCCCGGTTATGCGGCGCCCGAGCAATTCGGCTTTTCTCAAAGCGACGGAAGAACTGATATTTATGCCTTGGGAGTGTTATTGAATGTTATGCTGACAGGGCATCTTCCGAACGAGAAAAGCGTAAAAGGCAGGCTCGGAAAAATAATCAAAAAATGTATCGAAATAGATTCCCGTCACAGATATAACAGTATCGGAGCTCTTAAATCCGCTTTGTTCAATATGGTCTTGTATGACAGTCCGATGGACAAGGCAATAAAGCAGATACCCGGCTTGAGAAGCGACAACGCTTTCGTCGTAGTGCTTGCGATTATGGGGTATATTCTGCTGTTTATCTTTACGGCAGGTGTCTTTTCTTCAATGAAGAAGGGGGCTTTCTTCCCCACGCTTATCTCGTGGCTCTTATGCTTTGCCGTTCCGTTTTTCTGCTTCCACAATTTTCTCGATATATGGAACAAGCTTCCCTTTTCAAAGGGCGCGGACAAGAGGAATCAACGAATAGTATATACCATTATCGGAATCTCGTCAATTTTTATCGGAATTGTTCTTTTCGGAGCGATAAACGCCAAATGAAAAATTCTTTATTCGATTATATCATTCAAAATTGTTATCGGTTATGCTGTCGGCATAACAAATGCCCATAATTTCCCGTATAATTATTTTGAACTGAAAATTTATTCGGAGGATTTATGAAAGCAGCAAAATTGATTATAGGCATTATCAGCATCGTATTATTCGGGCTAATCACATTTCAATCTTGTGCGGCGGGATTTTTGGACATACTCGCCGATACCGGAGAAGCAAGCGGCGCAACCGGAATGTTTGCCGCAATATGCTATCTTATCGCGGGAATCATCGGCATCGTCACAAGAAACGGCATCGCGGGAGGCTTTGTTGCCGGTGCGTTTTACGCGGTGGGCGGAATAATCGGCATAACAAACTACGGCATATACGGCGATTTGATTATCTGGTCGATACTCAGTTTTATCTTCGCTCTTGTATTTATAATCGGCGGCATCGCATCAAAGGGAGCGATGAAAAAATACGAAGACAGTTTTAATAATGAAAATACAAATAATAAAAATTTACAGTGAGGTTATATTATGAAAAAACTACTTCTTGTTGTTATTTCTGCAATTTTGGTGTTGTCACTCGTGAGCTGCTCTACCTCGGGCGAAAGAAAAGAGATAGTCGGCGATGATTCCGAGAGCGGCAAAAACTCCGGCGATACGGAAAAAAAGGATAAAGAGGTAAAGGAATTTACCATAGACGAACAGCTCTGCTTTGAGTACGAGGGCTTAAAGGTTACCGCAAAGTCGGCTGAAAGCGACAGCATCTGGGGAAAAGGTATAAATATTCTTGCCGAAAATGATTCGGGCAAGGATTATTCCGTCAGCACGCGTGCGGTGATAGTCAATAACTGCATGATTACAAGTCTTTTCTCCTGCAATGTCGCAGCGGGCAAAAAATCGAACGAGACGCTCTATCTCTCCTCATCTTCTCTTGAGGCGGCAGGGATTACGGATATCGGCCAAATTGAAATCTATTTCTATGTGTATGACGGTTCGTCATACGAAACGCTCTTTGATGCAGATTGCGTCACGATAAAAACATCTCTTTACGACACGATGGATGTCACCGCGGACGATTCGGGGCACGAGCTTTATAACAAAAACGGCATACGCATCATAGGCAAGTATGTTGACGAAAACACCTTCTGGGGCTCATCTGTCCTGCTCTACATCGAAAACACCACGAAAGAAAAAATCATAGTTTCGTGCGATGATATGTCGATAAACGGATTTATGGTTGAAGGATATCTTTACACATCCGTCTACGCCGGAAAGTACGCCGTAGATACGATAACCGTCCTCTCCGACGACCTCGAGAAAAACGGCATCACGAGCATAGATTCGATTGAACTGAAATTCAGAATTATTGATTCGGATACTTATAAAACAATCGACGAAACAGAAGCAATTACATTCAGCGCAAAATAGTAATAGTCAGACAAAAAAGCTCTGAGCCCGAAGATTATTCGGGCTCAGAGCTTTTGTTTTGTATCAAGTATTTCGCCAAAGCTCGTTACTGAATTTCTTTTATTACCGCAAGCTCGGTTACATTTTCCGCCTTGATTATTTCGGCGGGCGATGTAAAAGTATATCGCTCGTCAAGCATTATTATCTTTTCGTAATCGCCGACGATGTACGGCACAAACGAATTTGCAAACGAATCCTTTAATATAAGCAGCGTTTTTCCGCTGTGACTTTTTTTGTTTTCTATCGTCACGATTCCGTGATTCCCGCCCTCGAAGAAGCTGTATTTATCCTTTGTTTTTAGCGCTTCATAGTCATAGAGCTTCGCCTGTTTGCCGTCCGCCGTCACGCTTATATCCGCATCGACGACGGGCGCTTTTATCGTATCCGCTCCGAAGCGGTCAAGCAGCGCCTTTAAAAAAAGCGTGCCCTTAAAATCCGTCGCAACCGTCACATACTCAAATTTCTTCGGCTCTGCTCCGTGCGCGCGACACCACTCGGTGTACGCCGAATACGCACCGTCGGCAGTCCAATGATGGTCGGTTTTGTAATATTCGCAGGCGCTAATCTTTATCATCGCGGCATTGGGAAGATGCTTTGAAAGCGTGTTATAAAGTGCATCGAAGTCATACATCTGCGCGAATGCCGGAAGCTCGTCTTTGAGAATACAGCCTGCCGACGGGACGAACATCACATAGGTTTTTGTACCTTCGGCAAGCTTATTGATTCGCTCGGCGTAGGCTATCGCGGAAGCCGTGTCGATGTCGCTTTCCGTCTTCTTCTGCAAAAAGCCGTTTTTGCCGATATAAACGCCGCCGATATCCCGCTTGAAAAGAGCGTACATAAGCGCCGATTTCGCGGCAACGGCTTCTTCCCTCAAAAAAATCTGGTCGGAAAGATACTGCTCGATGTCATTTTGAAAATCATCCGCGCTTATTGATTGTTTTGTTTTGAGAACTCTGTTCTCGTTTTCCGATATTCTCCTGTCGGGCGTTGCAAATACGGCGGCGGCAAGAAGAAGCGGTGCAATCAGAAATAAAGCGATACATATTTTTTTCATACATTCACCTAAAATCTGAAGTATAAGAACGGATTATAGCTATCCTGTGCAATAAAGAAAATACACAAAGCGTACAAAACGGCGGCAATCGCGATTCTCGCGCCCGCGCAGTCAAGCTTTGAAAAAAGCTTCTTTGCCGCACTTGTCGAAAAAACCGCGGCTATGACAAGAAGCGCCGCGTCGCTCAAAAGATAGTACACGCTCATTCTGTCCGCAAAGCCGTTGAAGCCGAAAAGCGCTCTTACATAGCGCGAAAGCGCCGCCATGCCGTCGCAGGCGAATATCACCCACGAGAACAAAACCGCAAGCAAGGTATATATATGCCGTATTATCGCGGGGAGCTTATTGAGTATTCTCAAAAGCAGTGTCTTTTCGAGCACAAGGACAACAAAAAAGTAAAGTCCCCACAGAATAAAGTTATATCCCGCGCCGTGCCAGAGTCCGGTAAGCAGCCATACAATAAACAGATTTATTATCTGCCTTAAAGCTCCTTTTCTGCTTCCACCGAGCGGTATATACAGATAATCCCGAAAAAACGAGCCGAGCGATATGTGCCATCTTCGCCAGAATTCGCTTACGCTCTTTGATTCGTAAGGGTAGTCGAAATTCTCGGCAAACTCAAAGCCGAGCATTTTGCCAAGCCCTATTGCCATATCCGAATAGCCGGAAAAGTCGAAGTATATCTGAAGCATAAACGCCGCGGCTCCTATCCACGCCGTCAAGACGGGCGGACTTTCAAGCTGTGATATTTCGTTCCAGATATCGCCGACCTGATTCGCAATCAGCACTTTTTTGGAAAGTCCTATGATGAAGCGAAAAATGCCCTCCGCAATTTTGTCGGCTTGCGGCTTTCGCTCAAGAAGGGCGCTCTCGATATCCGAATATCTGACAATGGGCCCCGCGATAAGCTGCGGAAACATAGAAATATATGTGGCAAAAGTAATGATGTTATGCTGTGCGCCGACCGTTCCGCGGAAGACATCGACCGTATACGACAGTGCCTGAAATGTGTAAAACGAAATTCCGACGGGAAGCGCAATCTTCAGCGCGGATATTCCGACGCCGAAAACCGAATTTACGGTCTCGAGCGCAAAATCGGTGTATTTGAAAAAGCAAAGCAATCCGAGGTTGACAAGAACCGAAAGCGCGAGAATAAGCTTTTCAGATTTGCCGCGTGCTTTTTCCAAAGCAAGCCCCGACGCGTAATTTATAGCTATCGACAAAAGCAAAATCAGTATGTATTTCGGCTCTCCCCACGCATAAAATACAAGGCTTGCCGCAAGAAGCGCCGCGTTTTTGCATTTTGCGGGCAAAATGTAATACACGATAAGACTCACGGGGAGAAATATCAATAAAAATACAAGACTGCTGAATACCATAGCTATTCCCCGAGAAAATCGTAAAACGCTTTTTCGGATAATTTCGCGTTGTCGCAGACAATCAGCACCGCAACATCGCCGTAGCTTGCCGTAATAGCGCCGTTTAACTTGTCGAGCTGACTTTTATCGTAGGTCGAGTAAAGTCCGATTCTTTTTTTGAGATGAGCCTTAAGCGAATCAAGGGCTTTTTTTACATCTGCCTTATCTTTTACTCTGATGCAGGCTATCTCGTCGGCATTTCCCTTGCCGTCGGCGGCGTAATTTATGAAAAAGCCCTCCACGGCGGAATAATCCATATCGGAAATATTCTTAAAAATATCGGCGGCGTCGGCATCGTTTGAGCTTACATATTTCATATCCGCAAAATCCGCGGGAGCGCTCATCGCGCAGTAAAGGTCGTACAGGCTGATATCCTTTGTTTCTTTTTCGCCGCAGGAGCACAACAAAAGTATCGCCGCCGCAAGAGCCGCGCAAACAAGCGGCTTACCAATCTTCTTCATCATCATACTCGTACTCTTCGTAGCCGTATTTTTCCTTCGCCGCGTTTATTGCCTCGTTGATTTTTTCCATGGTTTCTTCGTCAACAAGCTCCTCTTCGTAGGGGTCGTAATATGAAATAAAATACGAGAGCATAAATCTTCCGGCATCGTTCTTTGTCCACTGATACTCTATGGAATAGTCATCGGAATACAAGCCGTCATACAGGCTGTCGGTCATCTGCTTTGCGACAAGCTGTGTTTCTTCCGTTATTTCCTGCTTAAATGTGCAGCAAATAATGGATTTTTTATCTGTTATGGCGGACAAAAGCCAATCGGGGACAGAATAAATATCTTCAAGCTCCTCGCAGATGGTATACATATAGTTGTATTTCGTCCCGTTTGCCGCAGGATAGAATTCTCTCGTCCAATCGTGATTTTCAGCCGCCTGCGTGTCGTTCATATTGAAGTTGAGGTACGCGATTGAGCCGTTGTCGCTGTAACAGTCAACATGGTACCAGTCGCCGTCAAGCTTTACCAAATCCCATGTGTGAAACAAATCCTTATTGTGGACAACCTTGCACTCAATATCGAGCATCTGCATAAAAAGGCGGAAGGTCGTGGCATATCCGACGCAGACTGCCGTCTTGTATTTCAAAACATCGTGAGGATTGTCGTTATCCTGCTCCGTTTCGGGAATAACGGTGAGAATGCTCGCGGCGGGCTTCATCTCGCCGACAAGATAGTCATAGATTGCTTTTTCTTTCTCGTAATCGCTCATTCCCTGCTCGATTTTAGAATCTATAACCGCTTTTGCCATATCAAGCGTCTCTTTTTCCGCGTCGCTGAGCTTCGATGTGTCGCCGCTCTTATATGCGTCGGAAATGCTGAGAGTTGACTTGACGGTATATGCTTCCGCAATCTCTATGTCGTCCTCTTTTTCGGTATCCTCAACGCCGTCTTCAGCCTCGGCGGCGTACTGCTTTATGAGTGCGCTTGTCTTTTTTTGCGATACAAAAGTAAACGCCGAAAGCACTGAGCCGGCGCATATAACAAGGCATACAAGTACGGTCACTGTGACGATAAGTATTTTTTTCATACAAAATC
>JAZQOM010000020.1:0-29637 GCA_045627885.1 Eubacteriales bacterium | reverse complement strand
AATGGCGGCAAATAAAAAAGCTCCGGCAAAACATAAAGCCGAAGACGAATATTTACTGACAACAAAATTGTACTGTGGGAAATGTAACTGCTTTATGGTCGGAGAAAGCGGCACAAGCAAAACAACCGCCGTTTACCGATATTACAAATGTGCCGGTGTTAAAAAGCACAGCGGTTGCGATAAGAAAACAGTCAAAAAGGATTGGATCGAAAATCTTGTTATTGAACAGATACAGAAAGTTTTGCTTGATGATGCTTTGATTGAAAGATTAGCCGATATGGTTATGGAAATACAAGGTGCCGAGAATACGGTGTTACCGCTTTTACGAAAACAGTATGCCGAAACGCAAAAAGGCATTGATAATTTGGTAAATGCCATTCAGCAAGGCATTATCACTCCGTCAACGAAAGAACGGCTTGAAGAATTGGAAAAACAGAAAAATGAATTGTCGATACAAATTATCAAAGAGGAAATGGCAAAGCCGACACTAACGAGAGACCAAATCATCTTTTGGTTTCACCGTTTCCGCAAATACAATGTCAAGCGTTTAGACCACCGTCGTCGGCTCATTGATAGTTTTGTAAATTCAATTTATCTGTATGACGATAAAATGATTATCTATTTCAACTATAAAGAGGGTTCAAAAACCGTACCCTTTGCAGAAATCGAAGAATCAGGTTTATGTTCGGATTTAAAGGCGCTTGCTCTGCCAATAAATCGACAATCTTTGCAAGAAGGTTGTCGATTTTTGTTTATATTTCTTCTTTATCCGCCTGATATATTGATAAGTCAGTCATTTTGCAGAAAAATTCAAGCTATTTTAATCAAATGTTAAAAATTGTTTATTCTGCATTTGTTTCGGATTAATACTTTTACTTTATCATAATTACGAAAAGGAGATAATGCTATGAAAAAAACGATTGTGATTATTCTTTCCGTATTCATTATGTTATCTGTTTGCTCATGCGGCAAAACGGATAAGGCAGAAAATCCCGCAAAAAACGAGAATTCCTCATCGAAATACCCCGATGCACAAGTTTTAGTGCTTGACACCGATTCTGCAAAGCTCGACGGCAAATTGATTGACGAATATGATTATGTTTGGAATTTTACTCCGGATGACGAAGAGCCGTATTATTCAGGTAATAAGCCCGATTCTGACAAAGGTATATATATCGCTCACGATATTATTTATTATCCCGAAAGCGATAAATCTGATTTTTCCATCGAAAACTACGACGGAGAAAACGAATGGGTGCGGTATTACAATACCGAAGAATTAAGCAGCTACATCTTTTCGACCTTGCCCGTTCTCGGCGAAGAGCTTCCGTCCGATATGATGCACACCGCTCAAGAGGCATACGACAACCCCGTTATTCATATAACAAAAACTGGAGAATATATAATTTCGGGCAAGTGGAACGGTCAGATTCTTGTTGATTTGACGCAAGATGACGCATTCACCGATAAAAACGCAAAAGTAACGCTTATCCTTTGCGATGCGGATATTACCTGTTCGGTTGCTCCTGCAATTATATTCAAAAATGTTTATGAATGCGATAACGAATGGGAAAGCAGAGAAGAATACGGCAACGACACGGAGCTATCCGATGCCGGAGCAAAAGTAATTATTGCAGACGGTACCGAAAATAACATAACGGGTTCAAATGTATTCCGCATATTGAAACACGAATATAAAAAGGACAGTGATACCGTACAGAAAAAATATGTTAAGACGGACGCCGCGTTTTACAGCTATGTTTCACTCTTGATTGACGGCGAAGAAAACGATACGGGAATTCTTAACATAACTTCAACAACTTACGAAGGACTTGACAGCGAGCTACACCTTACTGTTGACGGCGGATACATACATATAGTATCCCAAGACGACGGAATAAATGTTAATGAAGATAATGTTTCCGTATTTACGATGAACTCCGGTCATTTATTCATATTTGCAGGTCAGGGTGCCGAAGGCGACGCAGTCGATTCCAACGGATACATTACGGTAAACGGAGGCTTTATCGCCGCGGCAACACCGTCTTTCGGCGATGAAATTCTTGACTGCGACTGCAAGAAAATAATAAGCGAAACAGCCACCGTATTGAGTAACGCTTCAAGCATAAAAAACGGCAAAATGCCGTTTGAGGATATGCCTCCCGAGGGTGAGCCTCCGATGCGCGATAATCGCCAATTTCCCGATAATATGACTCCGCCGGATAAAAAGCCGGAAAATAATGCAGATTTTTCAAAATAAATCGACATTTTATTAAACTAAAATCGATATATCTCTTGACATAACGATTATTTGATTATATAATGTTTTCAAAGTTTTGAGCGGAAACGAGTAAGTCGAAGAAAGTCTCAAGAGAGTCGGCGGTCGCTGCGAGCCGACGGCAAGTATTCCCCCGAAATACATTCCGTGAACTCCGCATACAAAATATGCGGCGGTTGCGTCCGTTAATGCGCAGACATAAATGTCACTGAGGTCTTTGCAGTGATGCAAAGATAAAATCGGGTGGTAACACGATAACAATCGTCCCGACGGCTGATGCCGTCGGAACTAATTTTTTTACAGGAGGGTCAAAAATGCCTATCACAGAAACACTCGTAAAGAACGCGACCTACTTTGCAAACGATGTTGCTCTCGTTGAAATCAATCCGAGAGAAGAACATAGTCCGAAGGTAACCTGGAAAGAGTATTCACTTATCGAAACGAACTCGACGGGAAACTTCCGTACTGAGCTTACTTGGGGCGATTTTGATATCAAAGCAAACAGATTTGCAAATCTTCTCCTTACACGCGGTGTAAAAAAAGGAGACAAGGTGGCAATTCTTCTTATGAACTGCATCGAATGGCTTCCAATCTATTTCGGTGTACTCAAATCGGGCGCTATTGCCGTTCCGCTCAACTTCAGATATGCTGCCGACGAAATTAAATACTGTGTTGACCTTGCAGATGTTTCGGTTTTGATATTCGGACGCGAATTCATCGGCAGAATCGAAGATATATATTCCGGCATGACAAATGTAAAAAATATGTTCTATGTCGGAAGCGACTGCCCGACATTTGCGGACAGCTATAATAATCTGATAGATTATTGCTCATCAAAAGCTCCGGCAATTCCGCTTACGGACGATGACGATGCCGCTATATATTTCTCATCGGGCACAACAGGATTTCCTAAAGCCATTCTTCACACGCACAGAAGTCTTATGCATGCCATGTTCACAGAACAGGCTCACCACGGACAGACCAAAGATGATGTATTTTTGTGCATTCCTCCCCTCTATCACACAGGAGCTAAAATGCACTGGTTCGGAAGCTTTATGGTAGGTGGCAAAGCGGTTCTTCTTAAAGGCGTAAAGCCCGAATGGATTATGCGAACCGTATCGGAAGAAAAATGCACGATTGTATGGCTTCTCGTGCCGTGGGCACAGGATATTCTCGACTCCATTGAAAGTGGTCATATAAATCTCGATGAGCTTGACTTAAAGCAGTGGCGGCTTATGCACATCGGAGCACAACCGGTTCCGCCGAGCTTAATCAAGCGTTGGAAATCGTATTTCCCGAATCATCAGTACGACACAAACTACGGCTTAAGTGAGTCAATCGGCCCCGGATGCGTTCATCTCGGAGTTGAAAACATTCACAAAGTCGGTGCAATAGGTATACCGGGATATAAATGGCAGGTCAAGATTATCGACGAAAACGGTAACGAAATAACAAGCGCAAAAGAAGTCGGTGAGCTCGCTGTAAAAGGTCCCGGCGTGATGAAGTGCTATTACAAGGATAAAAAAGCGTCTGATGAGGTTCTTCATGACGGATGGCTCTACACCGGAGATATGGCGGAAAAAGACGAGGACGGCTTTATATACCTTGTTGACAGAAAGAAAGATGTTATCATCACCGGCGGCGAAAATCTCTACCCCGTTCAGATTGAAAACTTTATAAGAAAGAACGACAAGGTCAAGGATGTTGCCGTAATCGGTCTTCCCGATGCAAGACTCGGAGAGATTGCCGCAGCAATAATATCAATAAAAGACGGTATGCAGATGACAGAAGACGAAATGAACGAATTCTGCCTTACCCTGCCGAGATACAAACGCCCGAGAAAGATAATCTTTGCGGATGTACCGAGAAATCCGACCGGAAAGATTGAAAAGCCGAAGCTCAGAAAAATCTATTGCGGTGACAGTCTTGTCGCAAAGCAAAACGAAATTATTTAGGAGAACAGTGTATGAAAAAGCTTTTACTCGGTAACGCGGCAGTAGCACGCGGTGCATACGAAGCAGGCGTAAAGCTCGTATCCTCATATCCGGGAACACCGAGCACCGAAATAACCGAAAACATAGTACAGTATGACGAAATATACTGCGAATGGGCTCCAAATGAAAAGGTTGCCTGCGAGGTTGCAATAGGTGCGTCAATCGCAGGTGCAAGAGCTATGACCTGCATGAAGCATGTAGGTCTGAATGTAATGGCTGACCCCGTATTTACGGTTAGTTATACCGGTGTGAACGGCGGCCTTGTGCTCTGCGTTGCGGATGACCCCGGTATGCACTCGTCACAGAACGAGCAGGATTCGCGCCACTATGCGGAAGCATCAAAAATACTTATGCTCGAGCCCTCCGATTCTTCGGAATGCAAAGAATTTACAAAAACGGCATACGAGCTTTCGGAAAAATACGATACACCCGTATTTTTAAGGCTTTCCACAAGAGTATCTCATTCGCAAAGCATGGTTGAAATTTGCGACAGAGGAAATGACGAGCTTAAGCCTTACGAAAAGAATATTCCCAAATATGTAATGATGCCCGCCTGCGCGGTAAAGCGTCATGTGACCGTTGAAGAAAGAATTGAAAAGCTCAAGGCGTTTGCAGAAGAAACTTCTCTCAATTCTGTCGAGGATAACGGCTCGGACATCGGCGTAATTACGGCGGGAATATCGTATATGTACGCAAAAGAAGCTCTCGGCGACAGTGTAAACTATCTCAAGCTCGGTATGGTATATCCCCTCCCCGAAAAGCTTATTACGGATTTTGCCTCAAAGTGCAAGACTGTTTATGTTCTTGAAGAGCTTGACCCGTATATTGAGAATCACTGCAAAGCCCTCGGCGTAAATGTCATAGGAAAAGAAAAATTCACATTGCTCGGCGAATATACGCCGAATATGATTAAAAAAATCATTCTCGGCAAAGAGCCCGATGGAATTGCTTCCGCCGACGAACAAATTCCGGCAAGACCTCCCGTAATGTGTCCCGGATGCCCGCACAGAGGAACATTCTATACTCTTAAAAAGCTCGGACTTACGGTTTGCGGCGATATAGGCTGTTATACACTCGGCGCAGTCGCTCCGCTTGCAAGCATCGACACAACGATATGTATGGGAGCGTCCGTCAGCGCCGCTCACGGTATGGCAAAAGTCAGAGGAAATGAATTTGCGAAGAAGCTTGTATCCGTTATAGGCGATTCTACATTTATTCACTCGGGAATCACCGGACTTATCGATATAGTTTACAACAAGGGAATCAACACCGTAATCATTCTCGATAACTCAATAACAGGAATGACGGGACATCAGGACAATCCCACAACCGGCAAAACGATTCGCGGCGAAGCCACAAAGCAGGTTGACCTCGAGCTTCTTTGCAAGGCGGTCGGCATAGATAGAGTTGTAGTCGCAGACCCGTTTGATGTAAAGAATTTCGAGACAATCGTTAAGGAAGAAACCGCCGTGGATGAGCCGTCCGTTATCATCGCACAGCGCCCGTGTGCGCTCCTTAAATCCGTAAAGTACACAGGTCACAGTGTTATAACCGATAAATGCAAAAAATGCAAGAAGTGTATGGGCCTCGGTTGCCCGGCAATCAGCATTGTTTCGGGAAGTGTAAAGATTGACACAACTCTGTGCAACGGATGCGGACTTTGCCTCAATGTATGTCCGTTTGACGCGATAGTAAAGGAGGACAAATAAATGACCAAAAACATCATGATTGTCGGCGTAGGCGGGCAGGGCACACTCCTTGCAAGTCGTATTCTCGGCAATACGCTTATTAACGAGGGCTACGATGTTAAGGTTTCCGAAGTCCACGGAATGAGCCAAAGAGGCGGCAGTGTAGTCACTTATGTCAAATACGGCAACAAGGTTTATTCTCCGATAATAGACAAAGGTGAAGCCAATCTTATATTGGCATTTGAAATGCTCGAAGCATACAGGGCTCTCCCCTTTCTTAAAAAAGGAGGAAAGATTCTTGCAAATTCTCAAAATATCTCGCCGATGCCCGTTATAACCGGCGCGGCTGAGTATCCGAAAGATATTGAAGCTAAAATTAAAGCCAAAGCCGATATCACGGTAGTTGATGCGCTTTCTTGTGCAAACAAAGCCGGAAGCTCAAAAGCTGTAAATGTAGTTCTTATCGGCGTTCTGGCAAAACAAACCGACATTCCCAAGGAAAAATGGGTGGAAACTATAAAAACTACCGTTCCCGAAAAATTCCTTGAAATGAATCTTAAAGCATTTGATATGGGGTATGAATTATGAAATCAAAAAGAATAGAAATAGGAATTCTCTGCATAGCAATTATTCTCGCATTTGCGGCAATTATCGCAATTCCCGCGACAAATAAAGTATTTACCGACTTAACAAACGGTCATCCGTTCATTATGGGCTTTATCAAGTTCGCCTTCCTTGCAACCTGCGGTGAGATTATCGCAAGAAGGCTCAAAAACGGCGCTTGGTCTTTCCCGTCAATGATTTGGCTGCGCTTCTTAATCTGGGGCGTACTCGGCGCATGGATTACATTTATGATGAAAACACTCGGATTCGGTCTTGCGGGAATGATTGATAACGGCCTTGTATGGAATCTCAAACAAGACGGATTCTGGAAAGACTTAATTAAAGCATTCTGCATAAGCGCAACAATGAACACTACATTCGGGCCTACATTTATGGCTCTGCACAAGATTACCGACACAAGCATTGAGCTTAAGACAAGCGGTCAGCCGCACGGACTCAAGGATACCGTAAAAGCGGTCGACTGGAGTCAATTTGTAAGCTTCACGGTTCTCAAGTGCGTTCCGTTCTTCTGGATTCCCGCACATACGGTTACTTTTATGCTCCCCGCACAGTATCAGGTAGTTGTTGCGGCATTCCTTTCGATTGCGCTCGGAATTCTTCTCAGCATAAAGAAAAGCAAATAATAATTCAAGCCTTCCTTTCTCGGGAAGGCTTCAGAGCACTGACAAACTCGTGCTAACGGCAATAAGTACATTTTTATAAAAAAGATTTTATGTAAACTGTAAAAATTAAACACAGGTTCAAAAAAAGAGGAATGACGGGCTTTATAAGCCCGTCATTATTGCCTTTTTCCGTTCTTTTCCTCTGTCGTACATTTGTACGCCGACGAAGAAAAGAACGAAAAATATCACTTCGTTTTCAGCACTCTGTCAGTCTGCTGACTTTGTCAGCAGACTGCGCTCACTTTTCAAAGTGAGCGATTTTTTTGCTATTCAGTTGATTTTTCAAGAAGAGTCAGCGTTTTTCTGTCGGCATCAATCCGCGCCTTTGCGCCTATCGGCAATACGCATATCGGCTCGGCGTGTCCGATATTCACATTACAGAGTATCGGAAGCTCCGGATGCTTTGCCTCGCCGCCGACAACCTTCTTGTATATTTCCTTGTACGGCTCGTATTTGCTCCTTCTTGCGGGCTTGCCGACGATTATTCCTTTTATCACATCAAAGAGTCCCTGCGCGGCAAGGTTTCTCAAAATCCAGGAAAGAAGGTCGCAGGACATATCCATCTCGCTTGTTTCCAAAAACATAAGCTTGCCTGCCCATTCATCCTTTGACGGCCAAAGCTCCGTGCCGAGAAGCTCAACAAATACATCGAGACATCCGCCCAAAAGCTCACCCTCAACAGTGCCGCTGCCTTGTATGATTTCATATCCGATTTCTTCGGGATGATATTTCTTCAGAACGCCGATGTTCTTTTCATCCCACCATACTTTTTCGTCCTCGTCATCGTACCAATACGGGGAAGATGGTATATCGAGAATATCCTTCGGCTCAAACAGCGTATCGTTTATCATTCTTGCGGTGTAATCGTTTATCTTTACATATTCCGAAAAATTCGTCAGAATACTTGCGCCGTAATACGACATTACGCCTGCTTTGTACAGCATAAAGTGATTTGATGTAGTGTCCGAAAATCCGGTGAATATTTTCGGATTGTTTTTAATTACATCTAAATCAATGTAGGGAAGAAGTCTTATCGTGTCGTCGCCGCCTATGGCGCAGAATATCGCTTTAACGCTTTTGTCCGAAAACGCCGCCATCATATCCTCGGCGCGCTTTTCGGGATGCTCATACAGATATTCTATGCCTTTGAGGGCATTTGGCATAATTTTAACATTAAGACCGTAGTCGTTTTTAAGGCGCTCCTTTGCAATATAAAGCCTGTGAATTACCCCGAGCTCTCCGAGTATTCCCGAGGAAAGACTCACTATTGCAACAGTATCTCCTTTTTCAAGATGCTTCGGCTTTATCATATAATCTCCTAAAATGTAAAGTAAAAAGAGTGAGTGCCACCTACCACAGTAACCACTCACTCCGGCGCACAAAGGCGAGTCGAAAGTTTTATCCCGACCGCTTTGATTGTATCACAGCTCGGCAAAACAGTCAAGGGAGCAAAAATAAGTTCGTGCTGAACAAAAAAGGAGATGCGAACGCATCTCCTTTAATATCAGTGCTTAATCGGTATGAACGGGCCGTAGTTACCGCCTTCGCTGTCAGTGCCGCCCGTATTTATTCCGTCAGCGAGGGGATACTTTGACGGGAAGAATATATTGTATAAGAGATATATTGCGTCGTTTGAATCGACTTCATTATTTCCGTCCATGTCACCACTTTGATTGATTGGATATTTTTTGGGAAAATAAACATGGTAAAGAAGATATATCGCATCGTTAGCGTCAAGCGTATCGTTGCCGTCAACATCTCCTCTTTTAACACCTGTTGCGCTTGTAACGCTTGTAACACTTGCTGCGCTTGCGGATATTGTTCCGAACAGTACCGTGAGCGAGAGTAATAATGCAATAAAACCGAATTTTTTCATTGTATGCCCTCCGTTTTTATATGTAGTTTATTGATTTTCAGTGTTTTCGCCATCCGAATCGGGATTATGCTCCGGTTCGGGTTCGGGTTCGGGCTCCACTATCGCGTTGGGGTCGGGGCCCTTACTTACCTCGAGGTCGATTTTTGTAAATTCTATCTGAGCGGTCGAGCCTGCGTCCACGCTTTGATGAACGACATAGCCTTTTTCAACATCCGAGTAAACTTCCGTGATTTCACCGACCGTAAACTTGTACTGCTCGATGAGCTTTAATGCCTTATCAAGCGGCATTATTTCGAGATTGGGTACTTCGTTTGTTTCTATCTCGGAGCCCTTGCTTATCACAAGTGTTATCTTATCGGCGGCGGAAACGGTTTCTCCCGCCTTAGGCTTTGTTTCTATGACCTGACCGACGGGGATAAACTCGTTCTGTACCTGCTCGATAATGATGTTCTCCTGTTTAACGCCGAGCTTCGCAAGCTCTCTCTGTACCGCTCTGTATTCTTTGTAGGAGTAGTCATCGAGAACAAAGGTATTTGCTCCTTTTGAAAGCGTCAGGACTATCGAAAATCCTCTGCGCTGTCTCTTGCCCGGCTCAAGGTTTTGCTTTATTATTACATTTTCATCAAAGTCGGTGCTGTATTCGTATATCAGCTTTATGTCACCGTAGCCTTTTTCATGAAGCTCGTCTTTTAATGCGTCGTCGTATAAACTGCCCACGAGCTTATCTACTTCTACAAGCTCGGACGGGTCTATGTTGCCGTTTGCATCGTCAAACATAACGCCGAATGCGGTCTTACCGACAATTATAAGGCTGACGATACCGACAATCAGGAATGCGAGAAATACGCCGAGAATTATGGGCATCATCGTATTTCGGTGCTTTTTTGTCTTGATTTCCGGTTCCTTCTTTCTCTTTGGGGTGAGAATTTTTTCTTCACCTTTATCTGCTGCGGGCACTGCGGAAACGGCTCTTTCCGGAAGCGGTGCAAACACCACCTCGGGGTCTTTTATGAGCTCTTTTATGTATTTCTGCATTTCGTCGCAGCTTGCAAAACGCTTTGCGGGATTTTTGTCCATCGCCTGCATAATGATAAACTGAAGTCCGTCCGGCAGAGTGGGGATAATATCCTTCGGCGGAACTGCTTCGTCCGTTATGTGCATCAAAGCAACGGATACGGGTGTATCGGAGTCAAACGGGAGCTTGCCGGTTACCATCTCGTAAAGCATTACGCCGACTGAATATATATCGCTCTGCGGGGTGACATCTTTGCCCTCCGCCTGCTCGGGACTTATGTAGTGAACCGTGCCGATTGCCGAATCCGCATCGGTTATCGTTTCGTTATTCGGGAGCTTTGCTATTCCGAAATCGGCGACCTTTATTGAGCCGTCCTTCATAAGCAGCATATTCTGCGGCTTGACATCGCGGTGAACGACTCCCTTTTCGTGGGCGTGCTCAAGCGCTTCGAGAATCTGCTTTGTATAATGCAGAGCTTCTTTCCAGCCGAGCCTTCCGACCTTGCCGATATAGTCCTTTAATGTCGTGCTCTCGGCGTATTCCATAACGATATATTTTACCTCATCCTTAACGCTCACATCGTAGATGCTTACGATATTGGGGTGAGAGAGCATGGCAACGGCCTTTGATTCGTTTAAGAATCGCTGCATCGACTTTTCTACATCTGCCGCGTCATTTTTAAGAACCTTTATGGCGACGACACGATTCATAATTATATCTTCGGCTTTGAATACAACCGCCATTCCTCCGACGCCGACTATGCCTGTGATTCTGTATCGTTCGTCGAGTATTTTACCTACAAAATTCTCGTAATTTATCATAATCGAACCTTTCCGTTATCTGAAATCGGCAAGAACGGTTGTGACATTGTCACCGCCGCCGTTTGCGATTGCTTCGTCTGTCATTGTATTTACGGCAAGCTGTACGCTTTTTGACGAGTTTACTATTTCCGCAATTCGCTTTTCGGAAATGAAATTTGTCAAACCGTCGCTGCAAAGAATAAACGGACAGTCCGCTTTGAATGAAAAGAAATCGGGCGAGCCGTGAGTCATTCCACCGAGCGCTTTTGTAATGATGTTCTTGTTCGGATGATTTTCGGCTTCGCTTTCGCTTATCGTTCCGTTATCTATAAGCATCTGCACATAGGAGTGGTCTTTTGTAACACGCACGGCTTTGCTTCCGGTAATACGGTAGCATCTGCTGTCTCCCACATTCGCAACATATACTCTGCCGTCCCACACAATCGCGGCGACTGCCGTAGTGCCCATTCCGCTGAGTTCGGGATTGTTCAGCACAAGTCGCATAAGCTCATCGTCCGCTTCTTCAAAGCTCTTGCGGAGTAATCCGTAAAAGTCGTAGCCGTCTTCGGGAGCCTTATCGAATGCAAAGCAAAGCTTTTGCTTGATTGTATTTACTGCGGAGAGACTTGCGACATTTCCTGCCGCGGCACCGCCCATACCGTCACAAACAGCGGCTATGAATACTCCGCCCGCGGTGTTTTGAGCAAAGAATGAATCCTGATTCATTTTTCTCACGGGTCCGGTTTTAGACGCTCCGAAAAAACTCACTGCAATCCCTCCTCATTGAATAATATATCAATATATATTATCTTATTTTACGGCTTAATGTCAAGTGTTTTGCCGAAAAAAACGCTTTTCGGCACTGCTTTTGGCTTATTTTAAGCATATTTTGCCCATATTATCAAAAAAACGGCACATTCCGCGCGTAAAGCGAAATGTACCGTTTTATCTGTATTCTTCCTTTTTCTTTAACACCGAATAGATTTCAAGATAGCTTGCGTGGCGCGACGGCGCAATATCTCCGCGCTTTACCGCTCTTACTATTCCGCAGTCCTCTTCCTTTGTGTGCGTGCAGTCGGTGTATCTGCATTCGTGAAGGTATTTTACGAATTCGGGGAAAGATACCGCAAGCTCGTCAAGCCTTAAAAAATCAAAATGCTCGAGGTCGATTAGACCGAAGCCGGGGGTATCCGCAAAAAAGCCGTTTTTTGTTTTGAACAACTCGACCGTTCTTGTTGTGTGGCGGCCTCTCTGATTCTTTTCGCTCACGCTGCCGGTGGTAAGCGAAAGCTCGGGAAACAGCGCGTTAAGCAGACTGCTTTTTCCGACGCCGGAAGCTCCGGCAAAGGCGCATATTCCGTCTGTGTACGCCTTGAGCTCCGAGATTCCTTCACCCGTTTTCGCGCAGGCTTTTATGACCTTTATGCCGCTTTTTTCGTATATTTGCACTATTTCGTCTGCGTTTCCGATATCGGTTTTGTTAATCACCAAGATAGGCTCGATTCCCTTTGAAACTGCGGCACAGCAGAGCTTATCTATCGTCGGAATCGACGGCATCGGAGAGCGTGTTGCCACAACGATAAACAGCTTGTCGGTGTTTGCAAGCGGCGGGCGTATAAGAGAATTTTTACGCTCCGATATTCCCGATATGGCGGGTTTACCGTTTTCCTGCGGCTCTATGAATACTCTGTCTCCGACGAGAGGAATGATTCCGCCGTGCTTTAAGCTTCCTCTTACGAGACAGTCGGTATAAGCGCCGTCGTCGGTAAGCACTGTGTAGAGCTCACCGAAGCCCTTTACGATTATGCCGCAAAGCTTATCAGTCGACATCGCTGCCTCTTGCTATGACATACGCTTTTTTCATCTGTACCGTGGTCTTTTCGCCCTTTATCGCATAGGCGATATTTATGGCGTGGTCGGAGCAACGCTCGAGGTCGGTGGTCAAGTCGGTAAAGATAATGCCTCCGCGGGGGTCGCATTTGTTATCCTTTAATCTCTTGATGTGATTTTCGACAAGCGATTCCTGCAAGTCGTCAACTTCTTCCTCTATCAAGGAAACCTCCGAAAGGAGATTATGCTTTCCGCCGAAATATGTTTCAAACGCAAGATTTACGCACGAAACGGTTTTGCCGGCAATCGTCTTTAACTCTTCAAGAGCGTCTTCGGAGAATTTCGCGCGCTCGTTTACGGCAAGTGTTGTGTATTCCGCAATATTTTCGGCATGGTCGCCGAGACGCTCTATATCGGATACCACGCGGAACATCATACCGACAGTTTCAAGGTCGTGCTCGGGAAGTGATTTGCCGTGCAGTTTGACAAGAAACGCAGTTATCTCGTGATTGAGGAAGTTTATGGTTTTTTCGGTTTCGTATATCGAGTCAACTCCGTTTGCATCTAAGCTGAAGAAGCCGTTAAGAGAATTCTCGAGATTTATTTTTGTCATCTTTGCCATTCTCTCAATTTCGCGCTTTGCCTGTGTGACCGCGATGGTCGGGGAGAGAAGACTTTCCGGCGAAATATACAAAAGCTTCTGGACATTCATATTCTCTTCCGCCGTGTTGGGAAGTATCTTGTATGTCATTTTTTCTATAAGCTTGACAAGCGGGAATGTAACTATAAGCGATATAAGGTTGAATGCAAGGTGGAAGTTCGCTATCTGGCGGGAAACATCGCCGGGAGACAGTTTTTCAAACAGAGAGATATAGCTCGGAATAATAAGCATCAGTATTGCAGCCGCAAGCACGCCTATTACCTTGGTTATAACATTTGCAAATGCAGTTCTCTTTGCGCTTTTATTGCCTGCAAAGGATGCGATTACAACAGGAGACGCCGCACCGATGTTCATACCGAGAATGATGAATACGAGCTTATCAAGTCCTATTGACGCGGAGCTTGCAACGACAAGTACCTGCAAAATACCGATTGAAGCCGAAGAAGACTGAATAATCGCGGTAATAAGCACGCCGAACAGTATGCAGAGAACGGGATTTGAGAATCTGTCCAAAAATGCCGCGACAAGCTCTCCGAGAGGCAGAAGCTTAACCGCCATACCCATTATGTATATTCCTACGAAAAGTGTACCGAACGCGAGAACGACGGCACCGGTTTTCTTGACGGTTTTGTTCTTTATGAACATATAAAGGATAAGTCCGATAAAGAGTATCAGCGGAGCGATTTTATCTATCTTGAACGCGATAATCTGGGCGGTAATCGTTGTACCGATATTGGCACCGAGCATTACGCTTATAGCCTGCGAAAGCTCCATCATACCGGCGCTCACAAAGCCGACAACCATAACGCTTGTTGCTCCGGAGCTTTGTATAAGAAGTGTTACGATAATGCCAGTTAAGACGGCAAACCAGCTCTTGCCCGTCGCTCTTTCGAGAATATCGCGCATTTTGTCGCCGACAAGTTCTTTAAGCGCGGAAGAAAGGAAGTTGATTCCGTACAGGAAAAGACCGATTCCTCCGAGAAGCAGGAACACATTGTATATCATTTCACTGTCATTCATTTTAATCACCTTTGCTTTGATTTATTTGCAGAGTCTCGCTATTACATTAGCAAAAATCTTTGTTGCAGACAGTAGGTCTTTTATATTCGCACGCTCGTTTGCGCTGTGAAGATTCGACTGAAAATCAGGTCTTGACGCGCCGAAAGCAACGCCGCCGTCTATGTTGTGAACATAAGTGCCGCCGCCCATGGAAAGGCATTCGCACTTTTCGCCGGTGCATTCTTCGTATACCGACGAAAGCACTTTTACGAATTCTCCGTCGGCGGGGGTGTGATGCGGAGCGGACATCTGACCGGAAATCTCATAGCCGTATTTTTCAAATGCTTTTTCGCATATTATTCTGCAATTTTCATCGTCGGCGCAGATTGATGTTCTGCTGTCAAAGCGTCCGCATACGGAATCTTCCGTCATTTCAAGCAGAGAAAATGCAACCGTGAGCTTACCGGAAATCTCGTCCTCTTGGGCAATTCCGAGCGCTTTGCCGTAATTGTCACCAAACGGAAGCAGTGTGTTCAGCTCGGAAAGAGTTCGCGTGCTTGCACAATCGGCAAGCGGCAGAGCGCAGAGAATCGAAATCAGGGCGGTAAGTCCGTTTACGCCTTCCTCCGGAGTTGATGCGTGAGCCGCCTTACCCGTAACGGAAAGCTTTATTCCGCCTTCTGCTTCTTCGGCTTTATATGTTACGCCGAGCTCCGAGGCTTTGGATTCCGCCGTTTTTTTAAGCTCGGAGATGTCAATTCCTGCAATTATCGCTTCGGCATTTGCGGGAAGAACATTTATTCTGTAACCGCCGGAAAATTTTGTGACTCTCGGAAGAGCATCGCTTTTTGTTAAGCTTTTTTTGAATTCCGGCTTGTAGTTTCCTTTTTCTGTATTGAATATGGGGAACGACGCATCCGGAGAAAATGTTGCCGGAGCGGGGGAGAATCTCTTATAATAATGCTCAAGGTCGAGCTCCGAGCCCGATTCCTCATCGCCGCCGACTATAAGTCTTGCGTTCTTTGAAAGCTTAATGCCGAGCTCTTTTACGCATCTCATCGCGTACAACGACGCTACGACGGGGCCTTTGTCGTCATCGGTTCCTCTGCCGTAGATGCAACCGTCATCTTTCTTGACCATAACATAAGGGTCGGTATCCCAGCCGTCGCCCTCACCGACAATATCGAGGTGACCGAGTATATCAACGGCAGTCTCTTTGTTTGCGTTTAAGTCGGCATAAGCCGCATAGTTCTGCATATTCTCGCAGGAAAAGCCGTACTTTGAGAAGAGCTTTACCGCTTCGCCCATAGCTTCAGCCGAGCCTTCACCGAACGGCATACCTTCTTTTGCTTCGCTCTTAACGCTTTTTATCGCAACGAGCTTTGCAACATCGGAGAGAAGCTCGCCTTCGTGTTCGTCAACCCAATTACTTATTTCGTTTTTTAAGTCAAATTCGTTCATAAACCACACCTCAAATTATTCCATTATCATTATATCACAGAATTCATATTTATTCAAGATAAATATCGAAAATTGTCACTATGTACAATACTTTTTGATAATTATGCGAAAAACTGTGATGTATCACAACAGAACGGAAAAAAGCTCTTCCTTTTTCAAGAAAGAGCTTTTGATTACAATATTCCTTTGAGCACAGTTCCCTTGAGGAAAATCCATATTCCGATTAAAATAAGTATAACCCCTCCGAGAATCGCGGCTTTTTTGTCGAGCTTTGTTCCGAATTTTTTACCGATGTAAAGTCCGAGAACACAAAGCGCAAATGTTACGGCTCCGATGATTATCGTTTCCGTAAGTGCCTCGAAAAATCCGAGCTTCGCTATTGTGAATCCGACGGAGAGCGCATCTATTGATGTTGCGATTCCCTGAATGAAAAGCGAATATAATCCGAGAGCCGGCTTTGCATCTTCCTCTTTACCGAACAAGCCCTCAATCAGCATTTTGCCGCCGATATAGGCAAGAAGAACAAGCGCCGCCCAGGGAATGAATTTTTCGAGCGCAGAAAAGTATTCGACTACGGAATGCACCAAAACCCAGCCTATAAGCGGCATTGCCGTCTGAAATATGCCGAAAACCGCGGCAATCCCGACCATTTTCCGCTTTTTCATGGCAGGCTCGGCAAGACCGTTTGCCATGGATACGGAAAAAGCATCCATCGCAAGTCCTATACCGAGCAGAACGCTCTCGGCTAAAAATGTAAAAAGTGAACCCGAAAGTGAAAATACGCTCATTATTACCTCGCAAAGAAAAATATCGCCGTTCGGTAAAGAGCGGCGATATTTTGATTATGATTTAATCAGTTGCCTTCGGGAGCATCGTCACCGCAACAATCGCAATCATCACAATCGCAGCAGCAATCAAACTTCTCACCGCAGTTGGGGCAGATTACTTCCTCGCAGTCTGTCTCGGGGTCAAGATAGATTGTTTCGCCGCAGTTAGGACATTCTACTTCGCAAAAATCGTCGTCATAGTCGTCTTCGCCGCAGCAGCAATCATCGTCGTCATCGTAAACATATTCTTCAAGCTCGCCCAAATCGTGGTCAAGCTCGTCTGCGTAATCGTTGAGAGTAGCGGTTTCGTCTTCAAGGTCAGCGCAGGTCATAGCCATATCCTCAAGAATATCGGCTATTTCGGTAAGAAGCTTCGAGTTTTTGTCCTCGGGAAGCTCCATGCCTTCCATAAGACCTTTGAGATGTGCAACTTTTTCGGTAAGTGTCATGATAATTACCTCCGTATTGATTATTGTATTCGCGCAGGGCGAAAGCTATACACCAAAACTTAAACTCTTTCGAGATATTCGCCTGTTCTCGTATCAATCTTGAGAACATCGCCGATGTTTACAAAGAGGGGAACCTTTACCTGAGCGCCTGTTTCAAGCGTTGCGGGCTTAACTGTACCGGTAGCGGTATCGCCCTTGAAGCCGGGTTCTGTCTCCGCAACCTCAAGCTCTACAAACAGAGGAGGCTCAACTGCAAATACATTGCCCTTGTAGGACATTATCTTGCAGTTCATATTCTCTTTTACGAATTTGAAGTTGTCGCCGAGCTTTGCTCCTTCGATGGGAGTCTGCTCAAATGTGTCGTTGTCCATAAAGTACCAGAGCTCACCGTCGTTGTAGAGATACTGCATCTCCTTGCGGTCAACTACTGCCGTGGGGAATTTGTCGGTGGGGTTGAAGGTCTTTTCGATAACGCTTCCCGAAATGACATTGCGAATCTTCGTACGAACGAAAGCAGCGCCTTTACCGGGCTTAACATGCTGGAACTCGATGACCTGCATAACCTGACCGTCCATGTCAAATGTGAGGCCGTTTCTGAAATCGCCGGCTGTAACCATAAATAATATCCTCCGAAAAATAATTTTTTTAATATTCGGTTTATTTTATCACAAAAAAATCAATAAAGCAATAGGAAAATGTATTTTTGTCGAAACATAAAAAAATACTTGCCAAGCTATCATAAATGGGTTATAATTATAAAAACAAACATTTGTTTGACTTTCAATAAAAGAAAGGAAATATAAAATGGCAGACAAAAAATCATCACTGTCCGCGGGCGTAAAGCTCGGAGGCACTCCCGAGGAGAAAAAGCAAGCGCTCAAAACATCAATAGCGCAGATAGAAAAGCGCTTCGGAGCAGGCTCGATAATGAGGCTCGGCTCCAATAACACTCTCAATGTCAGCGCTGTTTCGACAGGCTCTCTTTCTCTTGACCTTGCGCTCGGTATTGGCGGCGTTCCGAAGGGCAGAATCATCGAGATATACGGGCCGGAATCATCCGGTAAGACAACTCTCGCGCTTCATGTTCTCGCAGAGATACAGAAGCAGGGCGGAGAAGTTGCTTTTATTGACGCGGAGCACGCACTTGACCCCGTCTACGCAAAGGCGATAGGCGTCAACATCGACGAGCTTCTCGTATCACAGCCGGATGACGGTGAACAGGCTCTCGAAATTGCAGATACTCTTGTAAGCTCCGGCGCAATAGAGGGAATTGTCATCGACTCCGTTGCGGCACTTGTTCCGCGCTCGGAGATTGAGGGCGCGATGGGGCAGGCTCAGGTCGGCGCGCAGGCAAGACTTATGTCGCAGGCTTTGAGAAAGCTCTCCGGAGCAATATCAAAGACAAACTGCGTCGTAATCTTCATAAATCAGCTCCGCGAAAAAGTAGGCGTATTCTACGGGCCGAGCGAAGTCACCACGGGCGGCAGAGCTCTCAAATTCTACGCTTCTGTCCGTATTGATGTAAGACGCGGCGAACAGATTAAGGTCGGCGACAATGTAATCGGAAATCAGACAAAGTGCAAGGTCGTAAAGAACAAGGTCGCACCGCCCTTCAAGGTAGCGGTATTCGATATCATGTACGGTCAGGGAATCTCAAAAGAGGGAGAACTTGTTGACCTCGCGGTATCGCTCGGCATAATCAAGAAGAGCGGCTCTTGGTTCTCGTATAACGACACGAGAATCGGTCAGGGCAGAGACAATACAAGGCAGATTCTGCACGACAATCCCGAGCTTTTCGAGGAAATTGAAAAGCTTGTCAGAGCAAACGCAACGCACATAGACCTTCCCGAGGACAATGTCGTTGATGACGATGATGTTGACGGAACAAAGGCGGCTGCTGAACTCGGAATTGACATCGCGGCAGACGATTTGTGATAAATGGCTCACGAGATAACCGAGATAAAGCTCAGCGAAGATGAGGAAAGCGTCAGCATTTATTTTTCCGACGGAGTGAAGCTTCGCCTGTCGTCATACGATTTCTACGGGCAGAGCTTTGCGAGAAGAGAGGGAACGATTAGCGACGCGGAGTTCGAGACGCTTCTTCGCATAGAGGAAGCATCAAGGGCGAAAAACAAGCTGATATCTCTTCTTTCGTATTCCGGCAACAGCAGAAAAGGATTTTCCGACAAGCTGAAAAAATACGGCTTTTCCGAAGAAAGCATAGAGTATGCGCTCGATTTTGCCGAGCAACAGAAGCTCATAAGTGATGAGAACTATGCTTCGGCTCTTGCGTATGAGCTTGTCGAGATAAAGATGTACGGGCCGATTCGCGTAAAAAACGAGATGTTCCGTCACGGCGTTCCGAGCGACATCACAAAAGCCGTTATGGAAAAATACAGCGAAAAGGACGAGCGCGGTCATACAATATATGACAGGAATATGGTGGCGCAGGCAAAAATCAAGGCGAAAGGGCGCGACCTTTCCGACAGAGCAGAGAGAGAAAAGCTGTTTGCCGCGTTAAACCGTCTCGGATACGAATTTTCGAGGATATCGAAGCTTCGGTTTACAAAATAACAACAATTTTGCAAAAGCAGACTGATTTTACATTACATCAGTCTGCTTTTTTTCGGATGTTTGCGCTTTGATTCCGCATAGTACTTGAATTCCCGTTGCTTATATGTTAAAATGTTTATAATACGACCGAGAGGAGAAAAAGATGGCGAACAGTTCACATAACACATTTGCAAAGTCGCTTCTTCGCAAGCTGAAGGAATCGCTTTTTTCCGTGATTCCCGTTTCCGCGATAGTGGCAGTGCTTGCTTTTACTCCGCTTATAAGCCTTTCTTTAGCGGAGCTTTCGGCATTTATCGTATCATCGCTTGCGATGGTACTCGGAATAGGTCTTTTCAATATGGGAGCCGACCTTGCGATGTCACCGATGGGTGAGCATATCGGCTCGGGGCTTTCCAAAACGAAAAAGCTTTCCGTTATAATGATAACGGTGCTTATTATGGGCGTTCTCGTAACGGTTGCGGAGCCCGATTTGTCCGTTCTCGCATCACAGGTAAAAGATGTTGTTAACGGAACTCTGCTTATCGCCTGCGTAGGCGCAGGCGTAGGACTGTTTTTGCTTTTATCCGTCATAAAGATAGTTTTCCGCGGAAAGCTCACCCCGATACTTATGTTTTTCTATATGGTGTTGTTTGCTTTGACAGCGCTTGTCCTTATTTGCGGAAATAACGATTTTGTCGCGCTTTCGTTTGACAGCGGCGGCGTTACCACGGGCCCGATTACCGTTCCTTTTATTATGGCACTCGGCGTCGGAATAGCGACTACGCTCGGCGGCAAGGACAGCGCGGAAAGCAGCTTCGGACTTATTGCTTTATGCTCGATTGGCCCGATTCTCGCAGTTTCGATGATTGGTGTGACGGCAAGCGGCGAAATAAACTATACCGTTCCGGATTATTCTCTGTCCGCTCACACGGGAAGCAATTTTATCCCGACCGTTCTTTCTACCGCAAAGGATGTCGGTATCGCGCTCGGACTTATAGTTGTATCGTTTGCCGTTTTGCAGATAATATTCTTAAAGCTTCCCGCAAAGAAGCTTGAACAGATTGCAATAGGAATCGCATATACATTCGTCGGACTTGTTGTATTTCTTTCGGCGGTAAATATGGGATTTATGCCCGTCGGTTATAAAATAGGCACTCAGCTTGCGGGATATTCTCACAAGGTTCTCGTTGCGGCGGGGGTTATTCTCGGAGCCGTCACCGTACTTGCCGAGCCCGCGGTTCATGTTCTCAACAGGCAGGTTGAGGATGTGACGGACGGAAATGTGAGCAAAACATCTATGCTTGTGGCTCTTTCGGCGGGTGTCGGACTTTCGATAGGACTCTCGATGCTGAGAATTTGTCTTGATTTCAATGTGCTGTACTATCTCATACCCGGATATCTTCTTTCGCTCGGACTTTCTTTCTTTGTGCCGAGTATATATACCGCAATAGCATTCGATTCCGGCGGAGTTGCAAGCGGCCCGCTTACATCCGGATTCATTCTTCCGCTTGCGATAGGAGCCTGCTGTGCCGTACACGGAGAGGCTAAAATTCTCGCGGATGCTTTCGGCGTTGTAGCCATGGTGGCGATGACGCCGCTTATCACGATTCAATTGCTGGGATTCAAGTCCATAGTGACGCGCAAGGTTAAAGCCGATATCGCCATGCGGCGAATGCTTTCCGCCGACGATGAGCAGATAATCGACTTTATGTGAGGTGTTACGATGAAAGAAGAACAAAATAAAAATCTCGCACCGGTAAAGCTCAAGCTGCTTGTCACGGTGGTAAACAGAAAAAAATACGACTATTATGTCGATTATCTTCAGAGCTTTGACGCAAACTTTCAGCTCACCGTTCTTGCTCACGGAACGGCAAAGGCAGAGGCTCTTGAATTTCTGGGGCTCGCCGACAACGACAGAATTGCGATATTCAGCATAATAAAAGCCGACAAAGCTCACGAAGCACTCAATGCTCTTAAAGAGAAGTTCGCCACAATTAAAAACGGTAAGGGAATAGCATACACCGTACCGCTTACGAGCACAATCGGAGTTGCGGCGTACAGATTTCTTTCAAACGCAAAATAGGGAGGGAAAAAGATGGAATTTTCTCACGAAATGATAGTCTGCATTGTAAACGCCGGCTTTTCCGATACGGTTATGGCGGCGGCAAAAGCGGCGGGTGCTACCGGCGGAACAGTTATAAAGGCTCGCGGCACGGCTTCCGTCGAAGCGGAAAAATACTATAATATAACGATAAGTCCCGAAAAAGAAATGGTTATGATTCTTGTAACAAGCGAAAAGAAGAACGACATTTTACACGCTGTATATCAGAGCGCCGGTCTTAATACCGACGGCAACGGAATCGCATTTGCGCTTCCCGTTGACGAGGTCGTGGGACTTTCGGAAAGGCATCCCGAAGAAAAGGCTCAGTAAAACATCGCACATAGAAAATAAAGCTCCTGCCGAAGCAGGAGCTTTATTTATGCTTAATGATTAAAATGCTTTTCCGTTGCAGCCGAGAACATCGACAAGCTTGTGCTTTACAATCTGCTTTACATATTCTCTTGCGGGCTTGAGGTACTGTCTCGGGTCAAAGTGGTCGGGATTTGCAGCCATGTGCTCACGGATTCCGGCTGTCATGGCAAGACGGATATCGGAGTCGATGTTAATCTTGCAGACGCTCATGGAAGCCGCTTTGCGAAGCATATCCTCGGGAATACCGATTGCGTCGGGCATTGACCCGCCGTTTTCGTTTACTATCTTGACATACTCGGGCACTCCCGATGATGCTCCGTGAAGAACAATCGGGAAGCCGGGCAGTCTTTTCGAAACCTCTTCGAGAATGTCAAAGCGAAGCTGAGGCTTCTGACCGGGCTTGAACTTGTATGCGCCGTGGCTTGTTCCTATTGCTATTGCAAGAGAATCAACACCTGTTTTTGTGACGAATTCTTCAACCTGTGCGGGGTCTGTGTAGGAAGCGTCTGCGGAGCTTACATTGACCGCGTCCTCGATTCCCGCAAGTCTGCCGAGCTCACCCTCGACAACCACGCCTCTTTCGTGAGCGTATTCAACGACCTTTTTTGTGAGCTCTATATTTTCTTCGAACGGAAAATGAGAGCCGTCAATCATAACGGAAGTAAATCCTCCGTCTATGCAGGATTTGCAGATTTCAAAGCTGTCGCCATGGTCAAGATGGAGGCAGATGGGCAAATCGGTATCTGCGATAGCCGCTTCAACAAGCTTTACGAGATAGATGTGCTTTGCGTACTTTCTCGCTCCTGCCGAAACCTGAAGAATGAGGGGCGCCTTTTCTTCTGCGGCAGCCTCCGTGATGCCTTGGATGATTTCCATGTTGTTTACATTGAAAGCACCGATGGCATATCCTCCGTCATAAGCTTTCTTAAACATTTCCTTTGATGTTACGAGTGGCATAATACATTCCTCCGTTACATATTTTTTACTGTCTTTATTTTAATATATCGGAAACGATAAGTCAACAAAAAAAATTAAAATTATGATTGAATATTATGTAGAAATATGTTAAAATAAGGTAGACCCAATAATTTCGGAGGTAAATTATGAGCAAACTTTATGGAGCATGTGTTGTCGCACAGAGCGGAGGCCCGTCTGCCGTAATCAACTCAAGTATATGCGGTGCTGTCGAAACGGCACTCGCCGCCGACTGCATTACTGCGGTGTACGGTTCGCTTTTCGGAATTCAGGGAATTTTGGACGACAATCTTATCGACTTTTCCAAAGAAGACCCGAAGGAGATAGCTTTGCTTAAGTGCACTCCTGCGGCAATTCTCGGTTCGTGCAGACTTAAACTGCCCGAATATACCGAGGATGACAGCAAATTCGTAAAAATACTCGATACCTTCAAGAAGTACAACATCCGCTATTTCTTCTATAACGGCGGTAACGATTCTATGGACACCTGCGCAAAGGTCAGCAGGTTTATGGAGCATTCGGGATATGAATGCAGAATAATGGGCATCCCGAAGACGATTGATAACGACCTCTCCGGCACAGACCATTGCCCGGGATTCGGCTCTGCGGCAAAATACATAGCTACATCTATTAAAGAAGTCCGCCGCGATATCTCGGTTTATCCCAAGGGCTCATTCACAATATTCGAAATAATGGGAAGAAATGCCGGCTGGCTTGCCGCTTCCGCAGCACTTGCGGGCGACGAGGGCCCCGACCTCATTTATCTTCCCGAAAATGTATTTGATGTCGATGCTTTCTTTGAGAAAGCCATTCCGATATATAAAGAAAAGGGCTGCTGTATTATTGCAGTTGCGGAAGGCATCAAGGACAAAAACGGCAAATATATTTCCGAGTACGGAAGCGATATGGCAAAAAACATAGACGCATTCGGTCACGCTCAGATGGGCGGTCTTGCGGGATATCTTGCCGCAGAGGGCAGAAGGCGTCTTGAGGGTGTAAGAGTAAGAGGAATCGAGCTCTCGCTTTTGCAAAGATGCGCGGCGCACTGTGCATCGAAGACCGATGTTGAAGAAGCCTACGCCGCAGGAAAAGCCGCCGTTGAATACGCCATGGACGGCATAACCGGCAAGATGACGGGCTTTGTAAGGCGTTATAATGACGGCAAGTATGTCTGCGATGTAAAGCTCTTCGACCTTGACGAATCAGCTAATACCGAAAAGCCCGTTCCCGCAGAGTGGATACTTCCTGACGGAGAGGGAATGAGTGAAGAATTCATCAAATATGCAAGACCTCTCATTGAAGGCGAAAATAATATGGCGTATGAAGGTGGAATTCCGAGATTCGCAAAGCTCAAAAAGGTAAAAGCAAGCGTATGACGGCGGTAATCTGCATCGACAATTATGCCGGAATCGGCTACAACAAAAGGCGGCAGACACGCGATGCCGGAATAATCAGAGACGCCGTTTCCATGTGCAAGGGCGGCAGAATAGTAATCACTCCGACAAGCGAAAAGCTCTTTGCCGGTATTCCTCATATATGCGCCGAAAATCCGCTTTCCGTAATGGGAAAAGACGACTTATACTATGCGGAGTTTGATGTTTTCGAGGATGTCTTTGACAAAGCGGACACGGTCGTTATATATTCTTGGAACAGAGCGTATCCCGCGGATGTATATTTTCAATATGACCCCGAGGAGCATGGAATGACCGCGGAAAGCGAAACGCTTATAAACGGAACATCGCACGATGATGTGATAAAGAGGGTGTTCGTAAGATGAAGAGATTTATATGCCTTTTTATCATAGCGGCAATTTTCGCTCTTATGCTTGTATCTTGCACGGAAAATGAACAAAATTCGCCCGATATTCCCGACGAGCATATTGACATCAAAGACGACGAGCCGATATGCACAGAATTTTCATACGATTCCGTTCCCGCTTATTCGGGGCTTCCGTATGTTTCCGTAAACGGCGGAATTCCGTTTTTCACGGAAGACGAAAAGAAAAATGCCGAAAGCTATGAAAAATATGGTGAGCTCGACACGCTTAAAAGATGCACGGCGGCGGTTTCCTGCGTCGGTAGGTCACTTATGCCGGAAGGGAAGCGGGACAATATCAGTTCGGTAAAGCCGACCGCTTGGCACAGCGACAGGTACGAATTCGTTGACGGCAGAAGCTTATACAACAGATGCCATCTCATAGGCTTCCAGCTCACGGGCGAAAATGCGAATCCCAACAATCTTATCACCGGAACACGGTATATGAACACGATGGGAATGATTCTTTTCGAGAATATGGTCGCCGACTTTGTAAAAGAAACCGATAATCATGTTTTATACAGAGTTACTCCCGTATTTGTCGGAAATGAGCTTCTCGCAAGAGGCGTTCTCATGGAGGGTTATTCCGTTGAGGACGAAGGCGAAAGCGTTTGCTTCTGTGCGTTTGCGTATAATGTTCAGCCGGGCGTCATAATAGACTACAACACCGGCGACAACAAAAAAGACCCCGACATAAAGGGCGAAATTGTAAATTTTGTTCTTAACCGCGGAAAGATGGTATTCCATAATCCGGATTGCGAAGCCGTAAAGACTATGAAGCAATCAAACAAAGATACATATACCGGAACAAGAGAAATTCTTGTCGCACAGGGATACACGCCGTGTAAATCCTGCAAACCGTAAAAATCGATAAAAAATAAAGGCAGCATTTGCTGCCTTTATTTTTTATCGATTGAGAATTGTTGTCATCAGTCGAGCTTCGGAAGCTTTGCGTGGCTTGCCGCTATTTCCTCGTCCGTGGGAATGTAGTCGGTCATTGTTCCGTTGTGGAACTTTTCGTATGACATCATATCAAAGTAACCTGTTCCGGTAAGACCGAAGACTATCGTTTCTTCTTTGCCTGTCTTTTTGCATTCAAGAGCTTCGTCTATTGCAACCTTTATTGCGTGAGAGCTTTCGGGAGCGGGGAGAATTCCCTCAATTCTCGCAAAGTATTCTGCCGCCGCAAATACTTCCGTCTGCTTAACGCTTACGGCTTCCATAAGTCCCTGGTCATAGAGCTCCGAAAGAGTCGAGCTCATTCCGTGATAGCGAAGACCGCCTGCGTGTGTTGCTGCCGGAATAAATCCGCTGCCGAGAGTATACATCTTTGAAAGCGGACATACTCTGCCGGTATCGCAATAATCGTATGCGTATTTGCCTCTTGTAAAGCTCGGGCAACTCTCCGGCTCAACGGCGATTATTCTGTAATCGGCTTCGCCTTTAATTTTTTGCCCCATAAACGGAGCAATCAGTCCGCCGAGGTTGGAGCCGCCGCCGGCGCATCCGATTATCACATCGGCTTTAACGCCGTATTTATCGAGTGCCGCTTTTGTTTCAAGACCTATTATTGATTGATGAAGCATAACCTGATTGAGAACGCTGCCGAGCACATATCTGTATCCTTCTCTTGTCGTCGCCGCTTCAACCGCTTCCGATATTGCGCATCCGAGACTTCCTGTTGTGCCGGGATATTCTTCGTTAATCTTTTTGCCAATCTCCGTGGTCATAGAAGGGGAGGGAGTAACGCTTGCACCGTAGGTTCTCATTACTTCGCGTCTGAACGGCTTGAGCTCATAAGAGCCCTTTACCATGAATACCTTGCAGTCAAGTCCGAAATACGAGCAAGCCATGGAAAGCGCCGTGCCCCACTGTCCTGCGCCGGTTTCGGTGGTGACGCCTTTGAGTCCCTGCTTCTTTGCGTAGTAAGCTTGCGCTATCGCAGAATTGAGCTTGTGGCTTCCGCTTGTATTGTTGCCCTCAAATTTGTAGTAAATCTTTGCGGGAGTTCCGAGCTTTTTTTCGAGGCAATAAGCTCTTATAAGAGGCGAGGGACGATACATCTTGTAAAAGTCGCGTATCTCCGTCGGTATTTCAATATATGCGTCCTTGTCGTTCAGCTCCTGCGCCGTAAGCTCGTCGCAGAAGACTTTTTTAAGAGCCTCGGCGCTTATCGGCTTATGGGTTGTCGGGTCAAGCAGGGGAGCGGGTTTTTTCTTCATATCCGCACGAAGATTATACCACGCCGTCGGCAATTCACTTTCGTTAAGATAAATTTTGTAAGGGATTTTTTCTTCGCTCATTTTGACGCTCCTTTCAAACAAAAAACGCCCCGAAGTGTAATAACACCCGGGACGAAATTACTTCCGCGATACCACCCAAGATTGATGCTTGCGCATCCACTTTGTGCATACTTAATATATGCTTTGCAAGTTACGCCTGCAACGCGTCGGAAACTACTTGCATAAAGCTTTTGCTCCGCCCTCCGAAGCCCATTCGCCCGAAACATACGCCGCCGCGCTCTCACCGTCCGCGACTCTCTTTGGACTTTTTTTCGGGGTACTATCCTTCATCAACGGTTTAACTGATGATATCACATTAAATATGGCTTGTCAAGCGTTTTCGGAGCAAAATCTTATCGGAAAGTATTTACAAACGGCAATAATAGTGATAAAATTAACAAATACAAAACATATTCAAGGTGAGTATTATGGAAGAAAAAATAATGAACGGCAATTTTATACATGACATCATTGACGATGATAACGAAAAGGGAACATACGGCGGCGCGGTATACACCCGTTTTCCGCCCGAGCCAAACGGCTATCTGCACATCGGTCATGTCAAGTCGATATGCCTCAATTTCGGTACGGCAAAGAAGTACGGCGGTCACTGCAATCTGCGCTTTGACGATACTAATCCCGTAAAAGAGGATGTTGAGTATGTCGAGTCGATAAAGCGCGATATTGAGTGGCTCGGCTTTAAGTGGGACAAGTGCCTTTTCGCTTCCGATTATTTTGACTATATGTACGAATGCGCGATTCTTCTTATCAAAAAGGGACTCGCGTTCGTCTGCGATATGAGCGCCGACGAGATTAAAGAAAACAGAGGAACTCTCACGGAGCCCGGCAAGGAGAGTCCGTGGAGAAACCGCAGTGTCGAGGAGAATCTCGACTTATTTACGAGAATGAAAAACGGCGAATTTGTCGACGGCGAAAAGGTTTTGAGAGCAAAGATTGATATGTCGAGCCCGAATATCAATATGCGTGACCCGATAATTTACCGCATAGCTCATTCCACACACCACAACACCGGCGACAAGTGGTGCATCTATCCGATGTATGACTTTGCTCATCCGCTCGAGGACGCACACGAGGGAATTACGCATTCAATATGCACGCTCGAATTTGAAGACCACAGACCGCTCTATAATTGGGTTGTTGAAAACTGCGATGTTCCGCATCCGCCCAAGCAGATAGAATTTGCAAGGCTCAATATAACAAATATGGTGATGAGCAAGCGCTATCTCAAGCGTCTTGTGGACGAGAACAAGGTTGACGGCTGGGACGACCCGAGAATGTCTACCGTTGCCGGCATTCGCCGCAGAGGTTATACTCCCGAAGCACTTCGCACATTCTGTGAGCTTGTCGGCGTTGCCAAGAATTACAGCACGGTCGATATCGGACTTCTCGAATATTGCGTGAGAGAGGATATCAAGGACAAGGTTCCGTCGAAGAATGTTGTTCTTGACCCCGTAAAGCTCATTATAACAAACTATCCCGAGGGCAAAATCGAGTATGTCGAATCCGACAACAGCGCGACCAATGAGTCTTTAGGCAAGAGAGAAATTCCATTCGGCAGAGAGCTTTATATCGAGCGTGATGACTTTATGGCGGTACCCGTTCCGAAGTATCACAGACTTTATCCGGGAAACGAGGTAAGGCTCAGAAATGCGTACTTTGTAACCTGCACGGATTATGTTTCCGACGAAAACGGAAAAGTCACGGAAATTCACTGCACATACGACCCCGAGACAAAGAGCGGAACGCCCGGCGGCGATATCCGCAAGGTCAAGGGAACGATACACTGGGTAGAAGCAAGCACGGCAAAGGAAATAAAGGTCAATCAGTATGATTATCTGCTTTTGCCGAACGCCGAGGGAGAGCTTGAATATAATCCTGAGTCGAAGAAGGTGCTCAAGTCTTACGCAGAGCCGTCCATCGCGGATGTCAAGGCGGGGGACAGAATGCAGTTTATAAGAAAGGGATTTTACTGCGCGGATGAAAAGCTGTACAGTGCCGAGAATCCCGAGTTCAACCTTATTGTGCCGCTCAAGAGCTCTTTTGACCCGAATAAAAAGTAAGAAAAAACGGAAAGCGCAAATTGCGCTTTCCGTAAAATATCCGCCTTTAGCTCAGTTGGATTAGAGTGTCGGATTCCGATTCCGGAGGCCGCAGGTTCGAGCCCTGTAAGGCGGGCCAAAAAGAAACGACAATTTTCGACAGAAGATTGTCGTTTCTTTTTGTACTCTTCACTTTTCTCTTTTCGTTCTTCTCTCTTCTCTGAAAGAAAATTGTCGTTTCCGGATAAGAGATAAAAGAGAAGGGTGAAAAGAAAAGGTGGCTTTGCACACATATCGTGCAAGCGATATATCATT
>JAZQOM010000019.1:0-11871 GCA_045627885.1 Eubacteriales bacterium | reverse complement strand
CCGCCGATGTCGGTATGCTCATTCTTGCGCTTTTGAATTCCCTGCGCGTTCTCCTGTGAGCTTCATCGGAACAAAAATCTCCGTCCGCTTCACAGACAAAAGTCCCGCGCGGTATACGAGCTTTATCCCGTCCTCATAAGGAATCATTATCGCCGCCGAAAGCTTTTTCGCGGCGATTTTTTCTGCGTCGGCAAACATAGGCTCTCCGAGCCGCATCCTCCGAGATGCGATGTTCATAACCCTCATTCGGAGCGTCTTCTTTTCTTTTTTCGACAACCCGAACGGCTCAAGATTTTTGTAGCTGTCGGCAAACTCCGCGCTTTTATTTCCGTACCTCAAAGTAAAAATATAGGTAAAGAATTCTCCCGACGCTTCCGAAGAAAAATCGCATATAAGCTCTCCCCCTCCGAGCGTTTTCGCAAGTCTTTCGAGACTGCGCACAAGTCCTTTTTCGTAAAGACTCGCAATACGCTTTGCCCTTATCGGGTGTTCCCTGCAGGTCAGCTTCGGAATATACGCGCAAAGCCTTGTTTTGCCGTCTCTTTCGACAAGCATTCTTTCTGTTTCCATATATGTCCCTCTCTTGACTTTATTTTGCAAATTGTGTAAAATAGCGGTGATTAAATACGAAAGGAAAGCCATGAAGTATATCATTTACTTTCTGAAAGGTGCATTCATAGGCGGAACCATGCTGATTCCGGGCGTCAGCGGCGGAACGATGGCGATGGCTCTCGGAATGTATCAGAAGTTGATAGAATCCGTCGCAAGCGTCAGGAAAAAGTTTAAGGAAAGCCTGTCTGTCCTGCTTCCGTTTGCGCTCGGCGGACTTTTGGGCGCGATTCTTCTGTCGTCTCCGATAGAGCTTTTACTCGGAAAGTTCAGACTGCCCGTAATGTATTTCTTTGTCGGCTCGATAGCAGGCAGTGTTCCGATGATAATGAAAAAAGCTTTCTCCATGTCGGACTCAAAAAAGCTCTCTCTGCGCGATATTCTGTGCATAGCCGCCGGAGCCGCAGTGCCCGTTTTTCTCAATCTTCTGCCGAAAATAATCTCCGGCGGAGCCCTTAATCTCGGCTCGGAGGACGGAATTGTCGGAGCAGCCGTTTCGCTTCTGGTGGGCGGAATATGTGCTCTTTCGCTTTCGCTTCCCGGTATAAGCACCTCGTTTATACTCTTGCTTTTGGGAGTGTATGACAAAGTGCTCGACGCGTTTGCAAAAATAGATGCGCCGTATCTTCTTCCGATGGCACTCGGCGCACTTATAGGAATAATTCTGTTTTCAAAATTTATGGAAAAACAGCTCACAAAGCGTCCGCGCGCATCGTATACGATAATTCTCGGATTTATGCTCGGCTCGATAGCGACGGTATTTCCGTATGTTATGCCGTCGGGCTTTGAATGGCTTTTCTGCCCGCTTTTATTTGCAGCCGCTTTTATACTGATGTTTATGCTCTCAAAATTCGAAAAATGACTTGACTTTTGCCGCTTTGCGGTGATATAATCCTTTAAGTGAAAAACACGATTCCGCATCGCTTGACGGTGCGGCAGGGCGTCGCGCAGGATGCGATTGTTCTGTGATGAGGAAAGTGCGGTGCAAATCCGTCGCAACAGCCATTACCGTTATCGGCTATATGCCGTCAGTCGGAATGCTCATCGTCTCGTAATACGCTTTCGTCTTCGGGCAAAAGGGGGATTTGTGAGCTTTTATACGCGGGTTTTTGCCCGTGTTTTCGGCATAAAATCTTACGCTCTCTCCGCACGCTCGCGGAGAGAGCTTTTTCACGCACATT
Source organism: Eubacteriales bacterium (assembly GCA_045627885.1). Classification (GTDB taxonomy): domain Bacteria; phylum Bacillota; class Clostridia; order Oscillospirales; family CAG-272; genus CALCTE01. Next base: position 10,081 of record JAZQOM010000019.1, on the reverse strand, counting down.
TTAACTTTGAAAGGAACAGGCAAATGAAAAAAATTCTATGCATTCTTCTTGCTCTTGCGCTCGCGGTGGCTTTTGTCGCGTGCTCCGAAGCGGGAAGCAAAAAAAGCTCCGAGCTGTGGGAAACAGCTCTTTACACCGAGGACACAACTCTCGGAAGCGGAGAAAAAACAATTTGCGTCGATGTTGTCGCCGACAAAAAAACCGTGACATTTACGCTCAAAACCGACGCGGACAATCTCGGCGCGGCTCTTACCGAGGCGGGACTTATCAAGGGCGATATGGGAGAGTTTGGCATATACATAAACGAGGCAAACGGAATTACGGCTTCCTGGGACAAAGACAAGGCATATTGGGCTTTGACAAAAAACAAGGAATTGCTTATGACATCCGCCGACGCGACCAAAATAGCAAGCGGAGAACACTATGAGCTCGTCTACACAAAATAAAAAAGGCTTGAGCGTATTCGAAATTGCGATATTCGCCATGCTCGGAGCGCTTATGTTTGCGTCAAAGCAGCTTATGGAGGTTTTGCCGAACATTCATCTGCTCGGTCTGTTCACGGCGACATTTACGGTCGTGTACCGTGCAAAGGCGCTTATTCCGATATATGTTTTTGTTTTTCTCGAAGGGCTTATCGCGGGATTTTCCGTGTGGTGGCTCCCGTATCTTTACATCTGGACGATACTTTGGGCGGTTTTCATGCTCTTGCCGAAGAATATGAAAATCGGGGCAAAAGCGGTTATCTTTCCCGTTTTGTGCGCTCTGCACGGATTTTTGTACGGAGTGCTTTATGCTCCCGCACAGGCGATAATGTTCAAAATGAATTTTGAGACAACTTTGGCGTGGATTGCGGCGGGGATTCCGTTTGACGCGATACACGGCGTAAGCAATCTTGTGTGCGGACTTTTTATACTTCCGCTTTCGGAGCTTATGAAAAAGCTCGACAAGAAATACAGACGGTGAAAAAAACGGTCTTCGGCTTTTCCGAAGACCGTTTTGAAAAATATGAAAATATCTATTGACAAAGGGAAATTGCCGTGATATAATTCGTATGTTGCAAATTCAATATGTGCTGGTGTGGCTCAATGGCAGAGCAGCTGATTTGTAATCAGCAGGTTGTTGGTTCGACTCCGATCACCAGCTCCAGGGAGCGTTCCCGAGTGGCCAAAGGGGACAGACTGTAAATCTGCTGCATCTTGCTTCGGTGGTCCGAATCCACCCGCTCCCACCAAAGCAAAAGAGCACGCTGCAGGCGTGCTCTTTTGCTTTAGCTATAATGAAAAGAGATTCGAACAGGGCACGAGCGAAGCAAGAAAAACGCTCCGGTGGAGCGCTTTGGTGCCCTCGTGCGCGTCGGTGCGCGGTAGTGCACCGAGCGAATCTCGTGCGGACAGGCTCAATAAAATGATTGGCTATTTACGAATCTTCTCCGACAAAACAGCTGACTTATTGTAATTTCTCAGAATAAATGTGTATTTATTTTAATTTTTATGCTGAAAAGATAAAACAAATGTACTATAATTTAACTGAAATAATTTTACAGGGAGAACATCATGAACGCATTTGAAATCAAAATTGCCCCGGAAATTGAGTATATTCCGCTTACATTAAGCGCAATAAGAACCTTTGCCGGAATGTATTTCAATAACTACAAGACGGTTGAAAAGATAGTGCTTGCAACCGAAGAAGCTCTCAACAACATAATAAGCTTCAGCAAGTCTGGCAGAATGGATACCATTGATATCACGGTAAACGCCGAAGCGGGCGAATTCATCGTATCGGTACTTGACAAAGGCATTCCCGGAAACTATGAGCAGACTCTTAAGGGCGAAGACCGCTTAGGTCTTACCATTATGAAGAGTGCCGTTGACGAAGCGTATGTCGAAAACTTAGGTATGGGCGGCAGACTTCAGAAGCTTGTTAAATACTACTGCAACATTCCGGACATCAAGAAGGAGGACGGAGCAGGCGCATCCGAGGTTATCGAGAATGCCGAGCTTACCATTCGGTCTCCGAAGAAGGACGAGATGCTTAAAATCTGCCACGCATTCTACAACGAATACGGTCTCACCTATGTAAATGACATCGTCTATTATCCCGAGCGCTACTATGCCGCCGTAGCAAAGGACCAGATACACACATCGGTAGCTATCGACCAGTGGGGCGGTCTTGCAGGTCACATGGGAGTTAAGAAATGGGACATCGTTCCCGGCGTATGGGAGGGCGGCATGGCGATAGTGAATAAGAACTACCGCAACATGGGCGTTTTCGCCAAGCTTATGAGACGCACCTACGACTATGTGCATGACGATGCCAAAGGCAAGCTCTTCATCGGTTGTGCCGTTACCACCCATCCCTATACTCAAAAACTCCGTTTGAAATACGGCTCTCTCCCCTGTGCATTCTTACTCAACGCCGTTCCCGCGGAATTTGCACAGAGCACCTTTAAGGATGAGGGCAAGCCCACTGCAGAAGTCATTGCAGGCTCGGTTTTCGATACCTCCGAAAGAAGCGTTTATCTGCCTGAAGAGCTCAACGATGCCGCAAAATTCATTTACGACGGAGTCAAGGTCGAGAGAACGATAATGAACGAGGACGGAGCACCCGAATATGAAATAACCGAAAGCAAATGCGCCTTCAACAGCCGTATGCGTACCGGTGAAATAAACCTTGTTAAGGTCGGCAAAGATTTTGACACGCGTCTCAATTCCGATTTCTACGAGCTCAAGCAAAACGGCGCAGAAACCGTAACGCTTTACATAACCATGGAAAAGAAGGGATTGAGCAGCGTTTACGAAAAGGCAAAGGAGCTCGGTTTCTTCTTCACCGGAATTCTTCCCGCAACCGAACAGGGCGATGTGCTCGTTATGCAGAAGATGTTATTACGCGTTGTTGACTATGACTCCATTGTTACCATCGAACCCTTCACCGAGCTTCTCAACATCGTAAAATCCTTCGACCCCGACAACAAATAGTCACACCGGTAAACCGGTGGCTTGAACAGCCCATTTTTCATGGGATAATACAGTCAGAGCCCCTGAAAAGGGGCTCTGAAAGTTTAACACCGCATTATATTCTAAGGCAGCCGCTCATGTGCGGCTGCTTATTTTTGCCTAATTATTCTTGCTGCCCGTGAACGAGTCTGTGTATACTTTTATCCTTGCACCGACAAAAAATCCGTCAGTATTCGGCGCGCGGCGCTTATTTTATCTCTTGTTCCGTTTCGTCAAACAAATCACTGTCAAAAAACTCTCTTACCGTCATTTCAAGACCGTCGCAAATTTTCTTTATGGAAACTACGCCCGGATTTTTGCTTTTTGTATTAAGCATACTGTAAATGGTGGATGGAGCAACACCTGATATATTTGCCAGCGCATTGATTGCAATGTTCTTTCTTTCGCATAATTCAATAATTCGAGCTGCCACCGCTTCTTTTGTATTCAAATCATAGCCCCCTCATGCGATTTATCGTAACCAAATTGTATAAAAATATGCGATAAATCGTGTGGGATATATCGCATATTTGAAAAATTGTGCTATAATTACGATATATCCCACAAAGGAGAACAATGTCATGAATGATTCAGTATGTTTTATAGGGCACAGAAAAATAAACAATACGCCGATACTCAGGGAACGGTTACAAAAAGTTTTGCAAGAACTTATCAAAAGCGGAACGGTCAATTTTATTTTCGGAGACCATTCGGAATTTGACAGCTTGTGTTATGAATTTGTGACAAGGCTAAAAGAAAAATATCCAGAAATAAGACGAATTAAATTCCGCAAAGATTATGAGAATACCGACGATTATACAATGCAGTTTTTAATTACCGGCTATGAAGAAAGCGTTTGCCCGAAAGGCGTCGGCAGCGGTGGAAAATCAAGCTATGTACAGAGGAATTTCGCAATGATTCGCGAAAGTAATATCTGCGTATTTTATTATGACGAAAACTACAAGCCGGAGCGCAGAAAGCACAGTGCTTGTGACCTTTATGAATATCAGCCCAAAAGCGGAACCGCCATCGCATACGCTTATGCAATAAGCAAAAAGAAGAAAATTTGCAATCTGTTTGAAAAGTGATTTCCGCTTTCAAAGCATTTTCTTTATTTCTTTGCGCTTTGTAAGTTTATACGATGCTTTTGCCTCAAATTGCTGCAAAAAAATGAAATTTTGAACTAAACATATCTTTACTTTACTAATTCTTTGTGTTATATTTATTTCGTTAAAGAAAGGAGACTATGTCGATGGACTTTTTGAACAATGAAATATTTGCGCTCATCGCCGGCGTGATTTCCGTAGCGGCATTTGTATTCGGCTCGGTATTACTGTTCCGCAAAGGAAAGCCGTTGTATTTTCAGCTGATAATCGCCGCTGTGGGATGTTCAATGCTTGCGGAGCTTAACCGCCTTGCGTATGTTTACTGCGGAAATTTCGACGGTCGCGCCGTTGTGGGAACAATCGCCGTGCTGGGCTCCGTTCTTTTTTTGCTTTCCGCAAATCTCGACCAGCTCGACGGTCTTGTTGACGGCGGCACGGTAGGCGTAAAAACAAAGCTCGCAGCCTGCATCGCTCCGCTTGTGTTTGCGGCGGGAGCGGCGGCTATCGTATATTTCTGCAAAGGCGACCTGCTTGCAAAGATTGTAACCGCGGTTGCGCTTTTGCCGGCACTTCCGGCATCTTACCTCAACCTCAAGCATCTTTTAATGAATGAAGACGAAATCGGATTTCTCCGCGCAACAAAGGGAACAAACATAGCGGCGCTCGGCTATTATGCTTCGGTATATGCCGCGATGCTGCTTTCGCCGTCCGGCATCGGCGTTCTCTCCGGAGCGCCGTGTCTTTTGATTACCGCCGCAACGGCTGCACTTGCGCTCTGCGCTGAAAGGGGGGCTAAAATATGGACAACTTCTATGTACGAATTTTCATAAGTCTCGCCGCTCCGCTCGCGATGACGCTCCTTATATGCAAGGAGAAAACAAGGCGCTTTATCGCTTTTTTGATAGCGGGAATGGCATCCTGCCTCGCAATAGTATTCTGGCACAAATTTGCACAGAATGTCACCGGATACAGCGGTCGCTACTACACCTGCAACTTTGCTCCGTTTTTCGAGGAGCTGTTCAAGCTTTTGCCTATTCTTATTTACGCTTTTATCGCAAAGCCGAAAAGACAAACGCTTCTTGAATGCGCCGTCGCCGTGGGCGTTGGCTTTTCAATCGTGGAAAACGCGGGCTACCTTGTTTTCCGCAAGGAAACATATTCTATCGTGCTTGCGGTAATCCGCGGATTCAGCACCGGCGTTATGCACGGCACGACCACGCTTCTTGAAGGAATTATGCTCAGCTTTGTACGCACAAGACGCAAGCTCTTTTACACGGGCACAGCCGCTCTGTTCATAGCCGCCGTGACATATCACTCGCTGTTCAATCAGATAGTCACATCAAAATATGAGCTTATCGCATACATTATGCCTGCCGTTACGATTATTCCGCTTGCAATCGTGCTCGGCAGAAAAAAGATGCTCGAATGACAAAAGCTCACGGAAATACAATGAAAAAACTCCTCTTTCTTGAGTAGTTTTTTTATGCCTTGACATTTATGCTTTATTATCGTATAATTTGTTATACAAATCATACTTTTCGGAGGCGTACTATGGAGCATAATATTCCAAACGGCAAATATGCGTGGACGGCTACCGTCGGAGAAAAAGGGCAGATAGTCATTCCGAAGCAGGCGCGTGAGCTTTTCGACATAAAGCCGGGAGACACGCTTATTCTTCTCGGGGACGAGCATCTCGGCATCGCCATTCCGCCGAAAGCTGAGTTTGAGCTTCTGCAAAGCCGAATTTTCGGAGGAAGCAAGCGATGAGCATTTGCAGTGTGAATTCTCTGTGCAAGGACTATGAAATCTTCCGGCTCGACCGTGTTTCCTTTTCGCTTGAAGCGGGAAGCATCACGGGCTTTATCGGCAGAAACGGCGCGGGAAAAACCACGACGATAAAATCCATGCTGAACATCGCACACCCCACAAGCGGAGAGGTTGAATTCTTCGGTATGCCGCTTTGCGGAAACGAAAAAGAAATTAAAAAGCGCATCGGCTTTTCTTCCGGAGCGGTCAACTATTATCCGAAGAAAAAGCTCTCCGAGATTGCCGCGGTGACAAAAGCATTCTTCGAAAACTGGGACGATGAGGCGTATCTAAAATACAAAAAGCTCTTCTCGCTCGACGACGGTAAAACGCCTTCCGAGCTTTCCGAGGGAATGAAGGTCAAGTTCAATCTCTTGCTCGCCCTCTCCCACCGCGCAGAACTTTTGATACTCGACGAGCCCACAAGCGGGCTCGACCCGTTCTCGCGCGACGAGATAAACGACATTTTTCGTATGCTTAAGGAAAACGGCACGGCGATACTGTTTTCGACTCACATCACATCGGATATCGAAAAATGCGCGGACGGAATAATATATATAAGAAGCGGCAGAATAATATCGGCTTGCTCAAAGGCGGATTTTGGCAAAAATCTCGGAAAAGTCGGAGAAAGCATTGAAGAAACCGTTCTGCGGCTCGAAAGGGAGGCTCGCGATGAAAACGATGCTTTATAAAGAGCTTAAGCTCGCCGCATCTTTTCTTTCGTATTTTTTCATCGCGGCGGCGCTTCTTGCTTTTGTGCCCGGATATCCGATATTATTGAGCGCATTTTTTACAACGCTCGGAATTTTCTATTCTTTTCAGAATATGCGCGAAAGCGGCGACATAAAATACTCACTGCTCTTACCCGTGTCAAAGGCGGACATCGTAAAAGGAAAATACGCTTTTGTACTGCTCATTGAGCTGTGCTCTTTTGTGCCGACCGTTATCATTACGCTCGTGCGGATGGCGTTTTTTGCCGATGCGAAAATCTACACCTCCAATGCGCTGATGTGTGCAAATTTGGTGTTTTTGGGATTTGTACTGCTTATCTTCGGGCTTTTTAACTCGATTTTCGTGTGCGGCTTTTTTAAGACCGGTTACTATTTCGGCAAGCCGTTCATCTTGTATTGCGCGGTATCGCTTATCGTGATATTCGCCGCGGAAGCACTGCATCACATTCCCAAGCTCGGCGCGGTAAACTCGCTCGGTTTTGAAAATATCGCCGTTCAGCTCGCGTTTTTGCTTGCGGGAATTTCGGCGTTTGCCGCTCTGACTTTTTGCGGCGCAAAAAGAGCGCAAAAATTATTTGAAAAAGTCGATTTATGATTTCTAAAGGGTGTGACTGTATGATTAAAGCCGTGATGTTCGATGTGGATAATACGCTGTTAAGCTTCGACGGCTATGTAAAAGAATGTATGAAAACCGGCTTTGCAGAGTTCGGTATATGCGAATATACGGACGATATGTTTGATGTTTTCACAAGGATAAACGACAGCCTGTGGCTGATGATTGAGAGCGGAAAGCTCGACTTTGCCGGACTTCAAAAACGCAGGTGGAACGATATCTTCGCCGCGCTCGGAGTGAGCTTCGACGGACCTCGGTTTGAAAAGTATTTCCGCGCATATCTGAATGAAAGCGCAATTCCGATGGACGGCGCAAAGGAAATTTTGAGATATCTCTCGGGAAAATACATTCTGTGTGCGGCAAGCAACGGCCCCTACGCTCAGCAGGTGCACAGGCTTGAAATAGCAGGTATGAAAGAATATTTCGAGCATATATTCATTTCGGAAGAAATAGGCGCATCAAAGCCGTCGGAAAAATTTTTCTCGGTTTGCAAGGAGAGAATCAACTCGTCAAGCGACGGAAAAATTTTGCCGAATGAAATAATGATGATAGGCGATTCTTTGACATCCGATATGGCGGGCGGCATCTGCGCCGGAATGAAAACCTGCTTTTTCGACAGAAAAAAAGAGGGCATCAACATTGACTGCAAGGTGGATTACACGGTAACACGACTCCGCGATATAGAAAAAATATTATAATCTGAAAAAATACAAAAAAACGGGCAGTTTACGGAATAATCCGTAAACTGCCTTTTATAATGCGAATATCTAAAGTAAAAAATGTGCCGTGCCGAAGTAAACAAGAAGCGATACCGCATCCACTATCGTCGTAATAAACGGGCTTGCCATTACCGCAGGGTCAAAGCCGAGCTTTTTTGCTATCATCGGCAGTGTGCATCCGATAAGCTTCGCAACAAGCACGGTGAGCGCCATCGTAATACATACCGCAAGCGCAATAATAACCGTAACTCCGTCGTTGTGCAAAAGAAGCTTATCGACAAGCATTATCTTGCCGAAGCATACCGCGGAAAGGCTTACTCCGCACAAAACCGCAGTGCGAATCTCTTTCCATATAACCCTGAGCATATCGGAAAATTCGAGCTCTCCGAGCGACAGCGCACGAATGACCGTGACTGACGACTGCGAGCCGGAGTTACCGCCCGTATCCATAAGCATCGGAATAAACGCCGTCAGCGCAACCTGAGCCGCAAGAGCATTCTCAAATCCGGTGATTATCATTCCCGTAAATGTAGCCGAAACCATCAGAAGAAGCAGCCACGGTATTCTGTGCAAGAACAAATCAAACACGGATGACTGCATATAGGTCTTGTCCGACGGTGTCATACCACCCATTATTTCGATATCCTCTGTAGCCGCATCTTCGATGACATCCATCGCATCGTCGAATGTGACTATGCCGACCATTCTCTTTTCTCCGTCAACGACGGGTATCGCAAGCAGGTCGTATTTTGAGAGCATTTGGGCGACTTCTTCGCGGTCTGTAAGAGTGTTTGCCGATATTACATTTGTATCCATTATCTCGTCGATGAGCGCTCCGTCATCCGATACGAGAAGGTCTTTTACCGTCACGATTCCGATAAGCGAACGGTTATCCGTGACATAGCAGGTATAAATCGTCTCCTTGTCCACGCCCGTCTTTCTTATGCGGCTTATCGCATCGGAAACGGTCATTCCAGATTTGAGAGCGACATACTCCGTGGTCATCACGGAGCCCGCCGAATCATCGGGATATCGCAGAATCTCGTTTATCTGCTTGCGCATATCCGGAGCCGCCTGCGCAAGTATCCTCTTGACAACATTCGCGGGCATTTCCTCGACAATGTCAACTGCATCGTCAACATACAGCTCGTTGACGACCTCGCGGAGCTCTTTATCCGAAAAGCCTTTTATGAGAAGCTCCTGCCCGTCGGGATTCATCTCGACAAAGCTCTCCGCGGCAAGCTCCTTAGGGAGCAGTCTGAATAAAAGCGGCAGGGTTTCCGGCTCAAGCCCGTCGAATACCGCCGCGATGTCCACCGGATTCATCGTGGACAAAATATCCTTTATCGTAGGATATTTTTTCTCCTCCAAGAGCAACGAAAGCGTGCTCTCGACAGTTACTGCGTGTTCTGCCATAGTCCTTTCCTCCTCTGTCTTACAAAGTCAGAATGGAAGCGGGCGCATTCCGCAGGTAAAGAATGATTATTATAGTCTGTGAAAACGCCACTCGGACGCTTTCGGCTTATGACAACCGCTACTTCGGCCTGCAGATGCACCGCTCGTACTTCCACCGTCCATGTGACATTTCCTCCTTTATTTTTGATAATTTTTCCGCGGATATTCCGCGCATATTTTATGATACCACCCCAAAATGCGATTTGTCAATAATTCGCGGCGAAAAATAAATCGGGAAAGATGAATCGGCAAGCCGTGATTTGTGCGCCAAAGCGCACAATGCGGTATGTTTTTGCGCCGCAAAAACGGTTTTACGGTATACGGTGTTTTCGGCGTGAGTGTCCCACGGCGTGCTTGTAGGGGAAGCTATCAGCTTCCCGTTCCCCAAAGTTTTCTGATAGTCGCCCCTAAGGTGTTGCAATTTATTGATGATAAAACCGATTACGGAAGATAAAGCCGCATCAGAACGCCGCAGAGCGCGAAAGAACGCCCACACAAGCGAGAGGCTTACTTGTCTGTAAGTCCGCGCGATGACAAAGCTATGCGGATGTTATCATGCGGCGTGGTAAATTGGTGTAATCAAAAGTAAAAAAGCTAACGGAAACTGCGGTGCTCGAAAACGCCGCAGGACGCGACGCCGCAGGCGGGCAAACGAAGG
>JAZQOM010000018.1:0-22962 GCA_045627885.1 Eubacteriales bacterium | reverse complement strand
CACATACTGGTTTGCCTTGTTGACAAGCTCCGTCATACCGATAACGGAAAGAATTGATGTATCCTTTATCGTGATGATAAACTGAGTTACTATTGACGGAATTGTTATCTTGAAAGCCTGCGGCAACACGATTTTAAGCATGGTTTTTCCGGATGAAACGCCGAGACTTCTCGATGCCTCAATCTGACCGATATCCACGGCTTCTATGCCGGAGCGGAATATCTCTGAAAGATATGCACCCGCGTTCAGGCTTAGCGTAATGATACCCGCGCTAAGCTCCGAGAGAATAAAATCGGGAGTGAAGAGCTCTCTTATCAGCGACGGAATACCGAAATACACGACAAACGCCTGAACTATCATGGGCGTACCGCGTATCACCCATACATACGCGGACGAGATTGCTTTAAGCACCGGATTTTTCGATATTTTCATAAAACAGGTAATAAGTCCCACAATCACACCTATTGCAAGAGATACAACAGATACGATTATCGTGAGACGCATACCGTCGAGAAGCATGGGAGTAGCTTCTCTCAATACTTTTTCAAAATTCATAAGCCATACCTTTTTCCCGACATCGCGGGAGAGAAATAATCAGTAAAACGAGAATCAGTTGGCGACAATGCCGTATTTTGCGAGAATCTCGGCGTACTTGCCGTTTTCCTTGATGTTTTTGAGACCTGCGTTGAACTTTTCTATAAGCTCGGCGTGAGTGCCCTTCTTGACGGCGAAGCCGTAAGGAGCGGGATTAAGAACATCGCCCACCGTCTTGAGCTCAACACCGTTCTTTATCGCGCTGGAAATAACGGTATAGTCCTCAAAGCAAGCGGAATTGTTGCCGTTGATGATAGCCTGATACATTGTGGGAGAATCCTCGTAATACTGAATGGTATATCCGAATTCGTCCTTGTGAGCTTCCGCATAATCCTTTCCGATAGTACCGTTCTTTGCGGCAACTACGGTGCCTCTCAAATCCTCCATGGTTGCATACTTTTCGTCTGCAACGCACATAATCTGACCGTCATTGAAATACGGCTCGGAGAAATCGTAGATTTCCTCTCTGTCTGCGCGAATCGTCATACCTGCAATCATGGCGTCGCACTGACCGGACTGAACATTACCGCAAGCGGCGTCGAAGCCGACATTCCACATCTTGTAGTCGATGCCCTGGTCTTCTGCGATAGCCTGCATGATATCCATATCTATTCCGACATACTTGTTAAGCTCTGCATCCCAATACTCAAAGGGATTGAATGCGTTGTCGGAGCAGATTGTATACTGCTTCTTTTCGCTCGTTTTTCCGCACGAAGCGAAGCAGAGCGCGAACATAAGAACAGCTAAAGTTGCAGACATAATTCTCAATGATTTTTTCATAATAAGCACTTCCAATCTATAATAATATGGTTAATTATATGACAAAGCACAATTTTTGTCAATAAAAATACGAAAATTTATCAAAAAAATGAATATTTTTTAATTTGCCTCTGCTTTTATCGATAAAATGTTTATCTCCGGAACGGGCAAGGCTTTGCATTCTTCAAGTCCCGCGGAGATTTCCGTCACCGTGCTTGGCGAAAGGAGCAGAGCCTCTTTTTTCGCTCTCGGCAGAGCTTTTATGGCGTATTCGAGTTTCGATGCCGTAGCTCTGTCGGGCGCAGACCACAGCCCGGCGAGCTTTATCGGCTTATGCGACCTTGTAAATTTCGCGCAGGCGGGCAGAGCGAGAAAATGCTCTCGCATACGCTTGTCAAGGTCGGTTGTAATTCCCGTATAAAGCATATTTCCGTCACATAAGAGCGTATATATAAAATAAGGTTTTCCCATTTTTGCATTCTCCGATAGTGATATTTCACCATAATATAGCATGAGGATTCCTCAAAATCAATAGTTTTTTACAAAATGTAATGACAGCGCGTTTTTTTGAAAAAAACTATTTACAAGAACAAAACAGTTGTGTATAATTATAGTTAGCATAGGGTAACCAAATCAAGTGAGGTGCATTATGACATTAGACAAGCTGCCTATCGGCAAAAAAGCGATAATAACCGCGGTAGGCGGAGAGGGCGCATTAAGACTCAGACTTCTTGATATGGGCATCATTCCCAAGACCGCCGTCACGGTGCGAAAGGTAGCGCCGATGGGCGACCCGATAGAGATACATATACGCGGCTATGAGCTTACGCTCAGGCTCGACGATGCCGCGCAGATTACGGTTGAGGAGGAGAAATAGAATGGTATTTGCACTTGCGGGCAATCAGAACTGCGGCAAGACTACTCTTTTCAATCAGCTCACCGGTTCAAATCAGCATGTCGGTAACTTTCCCGGCGTAACAGTTGACCGTAAGACAGGCGACTTAAAGGGGCAGAAGGGTTGCTCGGTAGTTGACCTTCCCGGCATATACTCCATACGCACATACTCAACCGAAGAGATAGTCACGAGGGACTTCATCATCGAAGAACATCCTGACGCGATAATAAACATAGTTGACGCCACAAACATAGAGCGCAACCTTTACCTCACGCTTCAGCTTCTCGAATTGAAGATTCCCATGGTGCTTGCGCTCAATATGATGGACGAGGTCAGGGCAAACGGCGGCACAGTCGATGTAATGGGTATGTCGAAAGAGCTCGGAATTCCGGTTGTACCGATAAGCGCCGCAAAGAACGAGGGCATCGACGAGCTCATAAGCAATCTTATAACTGTCGCAAAAAACAGAACAGAGCCTCTCGTGTACGATTTCTGCGAGGCGGGCCCCGTTCACAGATGTATACACGCGGTAAGCCATGTAGTCGAAGACCACGCCGAAAGAATCGGCATTTCCAAGCGCTTTGCGGCGATGAAGATTATCGAGAACGACTCCGATATAATCGCAAGGCTTGAGATGAGCGAGAACGAGCTCGAAATGATAGAGCACAGCGTCGTCGAGATGGAAACCGACAGCGGACTTGACCGCAACGCCGCGATAGCGGCGATGAGATACGCCTTCATCGAAAAGGTGTGCGCGGCGACAGTCAAGAAATGCAGCGAATCCAAGGAGCACAAAAGAAGCGTAAAGATAGACTCCGTGCTCACAAATAAATATCTTGCAATTCCCATATTCATAGCGATAATGGCGTTTATATTCTATCTTTCGTTTGAGGTTATAGGCGCATTCCTATCGGGACTTCTCTCAAGCGGAATAGATGCGCTTTCGTCGACAGTCGGAAAGGGACTTGAGAGCTACGGAATAAACCCCGTCGTCAAGAGTCTTGTAATTGACGGCATATTTGCCGGAGTGGGAAGCGTGCTTTCGTTTTTGCCCGTAATCGTTGTGCTGTTCTTCTTTCTTTCCATACTTGAAGATACGGGCTATATGGCAAGAGTTGCGTTCGTTATGGATAAGCTTCTTCGCAAGATAGGACTTTCCGGCAGAAGCTTTGTGCCGATGATAATCGGCTTCGGGTGCAGCGTTCCGGCGATAATGGCTACACGCACACTCTCGTCGGAGAGGGACAGAAAAATGACAATTGTGCTCACTCCGTTTATGAGTTGCAGCGCAAAGATTCCGATATATACCGTGTTTGTTGCGGCATTCTTCCCGAAGTACAAAGCTCTCACCATGACCGCGCTTTATGTTGCGGGAATGATTGTCGGAATAATCGTCGCCCTTATATACAATAAAACCGTATTCAGAGGAAAGCCGGTGCCGTTTGTTATGGAGCTTCCGAATTATCGCCTGCCGAGCGCAAAGAGCGTAGGAATGCTCATGTGGGAGAAGGCAAAGGACTTCATCACAAAGGCGTTCACCGTCATATTTGCGGCTACCGTCATCGTTTGGTTTATGCAAAGCTTTGACCTAAAGCTCAATTATGTAACGGACAGCGCACAAAGTATTCTTGCACATATCGGAAGAATAATAGCCCCGATTTTTGCACCAATGGGCTTTGCCGATTGGAAGCTTTCCACTTCACTTATAACGGGATTTATCGCAAAAGAGTCTGTAGTAAGCACAATGAGCGTTCTCACGGGCTTTACGGCTCTCGAAAGCGGACTTTCCACTTTGTTTACGATACCGTCCGCAATAAGCTTTCTTGCATTCACACTGCTTTATACACCGTGCGTTGCGGCAGTTGCCGCGATAAAGCGTGAGCTCGGCTCCGGACTTGCGGCGGCGGCAGTGGTCGTCTCACAATGCTGTATTGCGTGGCTTGTATCATTTGCCGTATATCAGATTGTATGTTTGTTTTAGCACTCGGAGCTCTCGATATAGCTATACTTGCCGCAGTCGGAGCGTGGCTTGTATTTGTCGTCGCTTTTGTCATATATCGCAGAGCCAAAGGAAAGAATATGTGCGGCGGCTGCGACGGCTGCTGCGAAAACTGCCGCAAAAAATGTGACGGAAAGGATAAATAATTATGGTAAAGCACATCATCTTATGGAGACTTAAAGACAGCGTAAACGACGCGGAAAGCGTAAAGCTCGGCATAAAGACGGGGCTTGAGGGACTTTACGGCGTAATAGACGGACTTGTGTCCGTTCGCGTAATTACAAGCGGACTTCCGAGCTCCACCGCCGATTTGATGCTTGACACCACATTTAAGGACGCCGATTCCCTTAAGGCTTACGCAAACGCTCCCGCTCATGTCGCGGTAGCAAACGCCAAGGTTCGCCCATTTGTCGAAACAAGGCTCTGCCTTGATTTTGAGGAATAACGCTCCCGAGATATTATATATTGCTTATATAGTCTATGACAAAAAAACAGCTTTGCGAGAAATTCGCAAAGCCGTTTTTTGTTTGCTTTGAAATTTATCTGCCGAACTGGCAGTCGTTGTTGCCGGAATATGAAGTCCACATTTCAAGCATATTTATCGGGTCGCTGTAATCTGCAACCCAGCCTCCGCGAGCGAAGTCGCAGTTGCCCTGTTGCCTGTCGGTAAAAAATTCGCTCCAGCCTTCTGTTGAGATTGTCATATTGATACCCAAAACGGCAAAATCTTTTCTCATTGATTCTGCAATTTCCATGTGACCTGGGGAATCGTTAATGATGTAATTTATGACGATGGGAGTCTCGGGGGAGAGCTTGCCGTCGTAGCCGAATTTATATCCTGCGGCTTTGAGGTAAGCGCGAGCGAGCTCAAGAGTTCCCTCTTTGTCTTCGTTTATAGCGTAGGGATTGTAGTAAGAATCGTCATCCAAATCCGTTTTGAAAATTCCGCCGCTACCGTCTTTCATACCAATCGGAATGAAAGAGTTTGCGGGAATCTGACCTGTCTGACCTATGCTCTCGCAGATAGAGTCGCGGTCAATGAGGAGGCTGAACGCCATTCTCATATAGGCCGCCTGCTCGGGAGTTTTGCCTGCAAAGAGCGGGCTCTTGCAGTTGAATGAAGCATAGTATGTTCCGAGAGGAGCGTCGATTATGTAGAACTCGGGATTGTCGAGAAGAGAGGGTATCTTGTCCAAAGGAATAAAGTCGATAAAATCGAGCTTTCCGGCACAGTAGTCGCTATATGCGGTCTCATAGTCTGCGTAAAGAGCGAATACAATCTTATCTATCGATACATTTTCCGCATTGTAGAAATAAGGATTTTTTACAAATGTAATTGAAGAATGGGCGTTCAAATTACTGCATACATAAGCGCCGTTGCAGACAAATTTCTCCTGCGTATACCATTTCGGATTTGACTCTACCACGCTCTTCTTTACGGGGAAGAACGCCGGGAATGCCAAAAGCTCTTCAATGTAAGCGCAGGGAGCGTTGAGGACGAATTCAAGCGTTTTAGCATTCTTGGCGGTAACATTCAGATTGTTCGGATAACCTGCGAAGCAATCGAACATATATCCGTAGTCGGCGAAGAGCTCGTCACTTGCGGCACGCTTCCATGCGTACTCAAAGTCGGAAGCCGTCAGCGCGGAGCCGTCCGACCACTTGAGACCTTCTTTAAGTGTAACGGTATAGGTTTTGCCGTCTTCGCTTACAACATAGCTGTCGGCGCAGGCGGGAATTGTTTTTCCGTCTTCGTCGTAGGTGTAGAGTCCAACAAAAGCGCTCGAGATGATGCACGCGCCGGTAACACTGCTGTTGAGAGCAGGGTCGAGGTTGTCCACATCATCGACGCCTACGCGAAGAGTATCGGAGCCGTTGTTAAGCTTTGCATACATAAAGTACTTTGTCGGGAATGTATCTGCGTAAATTCCGGAGACATAGTCCTTCTGCATGAAAATATCGTTGTAGTAGTATATCGGAACTATGCAGCCGTTTGACATAAGAATTCTCTCTGCCTTGTGCATGAGCTGTGTTCTTAATTCAAAGTCGGTTTCCGCTTTAATCTGCGCGATTAGCTCATCATATTCATACCATTCGGTAATCGGGTCGATGAAATCGTCGCTTAAAGCGATGTCATCGGAATAGCCAAAGCCGAGCAAATCCGCGATATTCAGATTCTTGAGAATTTCCGTCACGAACTCGGGTACACCCGCTTTTTCGAGAGCCGAGACTGTGTTGTCGAGCTTAAGCGATGATACCCATTCTTCGATGTTCTCCGTGGTTTTTTCCGGAATCTCTACGGACGGCTTATCGGTTATTGCCGAATTTGATGTAATGCGTATAAGCTCCGTCTTTCCGTTGTCAAGCAAAACGGTCATAGCGGCTTTGTCGTTTTCGGTTGAATTTACATCAATGCTGATGTTATAACCGCGAAGCAGTAAAGCATATTCGCCAATGTCGGTATCTACGCCCAATTCTTCAAGAAGCGTAAATACATCGCCGAGCGATACGCTCAATTTGCCGCGGAGCTTGCCTTCCTTAACCTCGTCTGCATAGAAATCGGAAACCTTGAACTTAAAGTAGTCCTTGCCCTGAACGGTAACCGTAAAGTCACCGGTATAGCTTCCCTTTTTGTATTTGCCGTCGCCGGATACATAGCCCATGGCATTCTTTGTGCTGAAGGGCTTAGAGCCAATACCTGCGATGCTTCCGAACTTGCCGCCTTTCTTTGCGGTACCGAAGTAAACGCAGATATCTTTGAATTCAACACTGCGTGCGATGATATCGCCTCTGTTGTCAACCCAGCAGGAATACTTGATGTTAAGCTCGTCTATTTCTTCAAAATCTTCTTTGTCGAGCTCTTCCAAAGCTTCGTCAATCTCTTCGTATGCTTCGTTGATGTCGAACTCTTCGCCGTCAATCGAAGAAAATGTCTTTGCAAAAGATGTAAGGATTTTTTCGATGTCCTTGTCGTTCTTTACCGCCTTGAGGGCATCCTTGCATATTCTGTATACGGTAGAGCTGTTGAGCTTTGCGGTGTACTTGTAGCACTTTTGGCTTATTCCGTTTATCGTAAGCTCGTCTTTTTCGCCTTCAACATTGGTGATGCCGTCAAATACGATGCCCGCATACTTGTTTATGAGCTTCTCGACCGTTTTGCCGTCGAGAGTCTTAAACAAATCTTTTACGCCGTTTGCTATAGTATTGAAATCGGGCACTACGGCTGTTTCGGGAGCAGAGTAATATTCGTCTTCGTCGAGGTCAATCTCGTCGAAGTAAACATCACCGTCGAGGTCAATCTCGTCGAAATATTCGTCGTCGTAGTCGAACTCGTCATCGTAATACTCTTCGTCGTCGTAATACTCTCCCTGCGCGGACTCAAGAATTTTGATTATATCGAGCTTTATAGTCGAATCCGACATAGTGGGAATTCCGGCATACAATACGCCGTTTTCAAAAGCGATATTTGCGCCGAGTATATTCTCGCCGTTCAATAACGCACCGAGAGTAATTCCGTACTTGTTTCCGTCAATGTCGACCTTGGTGTTGATATCGAAAGATTTCAAGCAATCGATAAGCTCTGCGATTTCATCGCTCGAATTGCCGATGAGCGGCTTAATAAGCTGCTTTGCGTCGTCGGAGAGCTGAATATTTACATTGCCTTCGGTCTGTGATTTTTCGATGTAATTCAAAGCATCGTCGTATGTATCGCCGATTAACGAAGAAACAGTTGCGATATCATTCTTGTTTACGCGCGCAAAATAATCCTTATCGTTTAAGAATATGCGTGCAAACAGATTTGACATAAAGGGGCAGAAGAAGTAGGAGAGAACGCCGACTATTGCGATAACGGCGATAATTGCCGCAATCGGAATAATGATTTTTGCGGCTTTCTTTTTCTTCTTCTCAACGACGGGAGCCGTCACATCGGCAGTCTGCGCGTCGAATGTACGGGTGTCTGTTGAAGCAACCTCTTCGGCTACCGGAGCAACCTCTTCGGTCACCGGAGCAGCCTCTTCGGTCACCGGAGCAACCTCTTCAGCCGCCGGAGCAGCTTCTTCAGCCGCCGGAGCAGCCTCTTCGGCTACCGGAGCAACCTCTTCGGCTACCGGAGCAACCTCTTCGGCTACCGGAGCAACCTCTTCAGCTGCCGGAGCAACCTCTTCGGTCACCGGAGCAACCTCTTCGGTCACCGGAGCAACCTCTTCGGCTACCGGAGCAACCTCTTCAGCTACCGGAGCAGCCTCTTCAGCCGCCGGAGCAGCTTCTGCAATCGTTGCCGTTTCCTCAACGGGTGTATTTTCTACTTTTGTACCGCATTTTCCGCAAAATGCCGCATTTTCGGCAATTTCGGAACCGCAATTTTTGCAAAACATAAAAAATCTTCCTTTCTTTAATGTTACTGACATTTTACACTACATTCATATATTAGTCAAGAAAATTTTTTGTCATATTGCAGAGAAGCGAGACGAAAAAAGCGCCCGATTTTGTAAAATCGAGCGCTTCTTTAATTATTGATTTTTACTTTTTGACAAATCTTATTATCTGTGAGCCCACGGTATCGATGGTAACGCTTAAACCGGTTTCCATAAGCTCTTTTCCCGTCTTTGTCGATACGCCGAATTTGTCCTTTAATCTCACGCTGTATGTTGCGTCGGGGTCAAGACCCTGAGCCTTTACGGTTATTGTTTTCGATACTGTATCGCTCGGCTTGAACAAGAACATTATCGCTTCGGCTTTGGTGTCTTTATCGACATACATCACGCCATCCCAGTTTGTTCCGTCGGGACGGGGGAGAATGTGGTAGAGGTTGCCGTTTCTGATGAGCGGTTTTACAAATTCGTTGTAGTATTCGAGATAAGATGTGAGGTCGCTTCTGACATTGTCATCGCAGTAAACTCCCGTCACCATAATACCGGAAAGCATTATGCTTTCGAAGCCCATTTTTCTTACAGCCGCCGCATACTTTTCGTCGTATTTCGGATACATATTGGACTGACCGTAAATAAAGCTTCCGATATTGCAGGGCTGCTGAATCTGTACGGGGTGGAGGCAGAATGACGAATCATAGAATGATGTGCGCAGTGACAGATAGTTTGCAGAGTCGTCAACATTGAAGCAGGATGCGTATTTTGCAATAAACAAATCCTTCATGCTTCCGCCGGCACTGCAGCATTCGTATCTGAATCCCTTTACATTTTCAATAAGGTATTCCAAGAGCTCCGAAAGTCCCCTTGTGCCCCAATACTGAACATCGGAGCCGTTACCCTCGTGGCGGTTTGCTTTGTCGGAATAGTATGCGATGGGCTCAAAGTCGCTTCTCCAGGTGGCGATGCGATTTTCATTCATAAATTTCGCCATCGTTTCCTGCAGATAGCTTACGCACTCGACATTACCGAGGTCTGCGCATACGCCCATTCCTCTGTCAATGAGTCTGTTTGTAAACCAATCGGGATGAGATACCGTGTTGAACTCACCCTCTGTTGTGTTCGGAGAGCCGTCCGCGTTGATGCTCGCGTGTAAGAGCATATACAGCGTCATCTTAACGCCCTCTCTGCTTGCCAAGTCCGAAAACTCTCTCAGCGTCGCAACTCCCGAGCCTCTGAAAACGCCGAGATAATCGTTTGAACGGACAACCCAAGAGCCCTCGAGAGTCTTGTACGACTTGTCGGTGGACTCGTTAGACCACCAGCCGTAGTCCCATTTTATCGACTGGATTCCGCAGTCCGAAACATTGTAGCCCCACTGCATATCCATCTGATTGAGAGGCTCATTTTCGTCTTCGCGAAGATTTGCGGGAAGCATATATTTGAAGAACCAGTTTTTGAACATATTTGAGCCGTCATCGACATTTCCGTCGTACGCGGCGATATATACGGTCGGATTTACGAAAGTATCTCCCGCTTTCACCGTCGTTTTGAATATCTGTCCGCAATCGTTGACTCCCTCAAGCTCGTGAACATAGTTCATATCGACCGATATCGCAACATTTCCGTTTTCTCCGGCTGTGGCGTTGACTCTGCCCGCCGTCCATTCGAGCGCGGCGTATAAGCCTTTTGTTCCCATATCGAAGTACACGAGCGGAATAAATCCGTTGTTGTTGTGTCCCTGATATGTTCTGCACCAGGCGCTTACATTTGCGCCGTTATTCATCTTTGTTTTGTATAAGCCATCGCCGCCTTGAATCTGGGGATAAATACTCTCGGCTCTTCCGCTTTCCTTTGCGAACATCCACGCGGTGGAATCGGGAAGATGAGCGTTTACGGCGAATATGTTGCCCGCGGTGTATCTTACTGCGGAGCCGGAGTTGTTTTTAAGCTCCGAGCTTATCAAAAACGGTGCTTCTTCCTTTGCGTTTGTGCAGATGTTGTATTTGAATTCAAGACCGTGCGCGCAGTCGCGGAATTTTATCGATTTGCCCTCATTTACTCCGTCTTTGTAATCCGCTTGACCTGCAAATTCCCATGTTACTGGGAAGGCGAAATCCGTCGGCAGGGGAAGCTCTGATTTTTTAGTTACGCACTCATCTTTTCCGTGCAAAAGTGAGCTTATGTACGGCTTTCCGCCGCTTTCTTCGACGGTCATCGAGGATGCGGCGCCGTTAATTGTCAGCTTAAGATTTCCGAGCGGATACTTGTTTTCGAAAAATACATGGTACAAAAGATATATCGCATCGTCGGCATCGACCGCGCCGCTCTTGTTGAAGTCGCAGTCCTGCTTTACGGGATATTTATTCTCAAAGAAGATGTGGTAGAGCAGATAAATTGCATCGTCGGCATCGACGGAGCTGTTGCTTGTGACATCTCCCTCTTCGATGTCGCCTTCGGAATTTGTGCCGAGCAAAAGCTCAAAGCTGTCGAAGAAGACTCTTACGCCGTCATGCGACAGGAATCTTACGGTGTGCTGCTTGTCGGCAAGTCCCGTCACTTCATAAGCCGTGTATCTGTCGGTGAGATTGTTGCCGTTGATTCCGGTTACCGTCTTGCTGTACTTGCCGTCGATGTAGACATCTACCGCCGTGCCGTAGCCGTCGGCGGGGCCTCTGTACTGAAGAACATAGCGGAAGCCCGTTCCGATAAATGTAAGCTCGCAGGCGACGGAGCCCGTCACCGTGTGACCTGTTCCGGAATAAAGATGCTCGCCGCTCCAGAAAGTGACATCTCCGCCCGAAAGCGAATCCACGGCTTCACTGCGAGTATCCTTTGAGTGGTCGTGAACCGTTCCGTCTTTGTCGATGAAGCGGACATAGCTTGTATTGCATTCGTCGATTACCGTCCAGCCATCCGCGGCGGACGAAGTAAAAACCGCACACGGGAGGACAATCAAAACCGCAAGAAAGAATGCCGTCATTTTCGATGAAAGTTTCATATAGTACCTCGCAAATATTTGTGTAGTTTAATTATATCACAGTGATAGCCGCAGCGTCAACATCAATTATTGCAAAAAATCCGATGTATTTATTGTAAAATGTAATCACTTCAAAATAAATTGGATAAAACAGTTGATTTTAACGGCGCGGCGTGGTAAAATAATTTAGTTAATTAAAATGCACAAGAGGTAATTCGGTAGAATGCTTTCAAATAAGGAAAAACTCATCGGCTTTTTAAGGCGAAATGTCTTAACCGTGGTTTTCGGCGTGATAGGCGCCGCACTGCTTTCCGCATCAGCCGTATATGCGGGATTAAAGCACGGGAATTTCATAGTTCCGTGCCTTATGGCGTGCGCTCTTTCCGCGGTGCTGTCGATAGCCGTTTCGGATAAGCTCAAGTCAGAGACCGTTACGCTCATGCAGAGCTCCATGGTTTCGTCCGCCGTGATAGCCGCGCTTATTTCCGCGGTAATGCCCGCGCTGATGTCGGGCTCATCCGCGACGGTTTATAACGAGCCAGCGGGATTTGTCCCGTCGGGACTTTCGGGCTTTGATGTATATTTTGCAAACAAAAAGCATTATATAGAATCGCTGTCGGGCGTAAAAAGCACATACGAGAGCGCGGAGATTTCAGCCGTTGCCGTTCCGCTTGTGCTTGTTTGCGTAGCCGTTCTTGCCGTGTCGCTCACCGTTTCGTGGGCTTGCAGGAATAATTATATTGCAAGAAGCTCGTCGCCGTTTCCGGAGTCGTCCGCATCGGCGTATGTTGCAAAAGCCTTTGCGTCCGAAGACGGAAAGAAGCTGACACGCAGATTTTTTATCTGCGCGGCGGTTGCGGCACTCATATCCGCGATACGCGATATATTCCCGTCAATACCGTTTTCTGCGGAGGCAAAGGGCAAATCCGGAGCATCGGCGGGATACGCTTTTTCCCCGCTTCTTGCCGGAGTCGGATATATCGCCGGCTTCAGGCGTTCCGTGTTCATGCTTGCGGGAGCGTTTTTGTCGCATCTTGTTGCAGCGCCGTTGCTTTTTGCAACTAAAGCTGCCGACAGTGCCGAAGCCGCACAAAGCCTTTGTATGCAGGCGTCTGCCGGAATGCTTTTGGGCGTCGGAATCGGCACTGTGCTCGATATTCTTCTCTCAAAGATGGAAGAAAAGGAACGCCGCATACTCAATGACGAGACGGCATACGAGGTGCGTGTTCCCATACAGACGAGAATACTCACGCTCTGCGTAAAGATGTCGGCGTTCGTCGTGGCGTATCTTCTTTTGCTTGTCGCCGGTATCCCCGCGCTTTTTGCCGCTGTTGTGGTAATAGCCGTATATTTTGCCTGCCATGCGCTTATCGCGGCAAGGTCGGAAACGGGAATAACCGCGGGAATATCGTCAGCCGCAATCGGCGCGGCGGTCGTTCTCGCTCTCGATGCGATATTCGACCTTACGCTTACCGAGCTGTTCCTCTCCGTATTCTTTATCGCCGCCTGCGCGGCTTTGTCCGGAGAACTCACCAATTCGTATAAGACGGGATATCTCACGGAGGCATCTCCAAAGCATCAGTTTGTTGTTCACTTCTTCGGCGCGACGGTGGGAGCCGCAGTATCGCTTATATGCTTTTTCGGGCTTATGCGCTCGGGCGTGAACTCCTCATCCGCTGTTTCGACGGGACTGCGCGCATATCTCGAAAGCGGAGCAAATGCCGGAGTGATACTGCTTTCTGCGGCGATAGGCGCGGCACTCGTTCTTATGAAGATTCCGGCGGCGTCTCTTGCGCTCGGAGCGGTACTTCCGCTTTCCTATTCAGCCTGCTTTGCGACGGGCGGAATCGTAAGACTTATTCACGATATCGGAGAAAAGAAGAAAAACGGCGGAAAAATAAAGACCAAATTGCCCGCTTGTCTTGACGGCGCGGCGGGACTTATCGTGGGAGAGAGCGCGGCGAGCGTTCTCGTAGCTGCAATTTCATGGATAATCGGGGTATAATATGACATCACTTTTTAATTTTATCAAAGCGGTTATTCTCGGCATAATTCAGGGAATAACGGAATGGCTTCCCATAAGCAGTACGGCGCATTTGATACTGTTTGAGAATCTTCTTTCGTTCAAGAATGTATCGGACGGCTTTTTCAATATTTTCAGGGTGGTAATTCAGCTCGGCTCGATAATCGCGGTCGTTGTGCTTTACTTCACAAAGCTTTTCCCGTATAAAAAGCCGGAGGGTGCAAGCTACGGGAATGGCGTAAAAAAGGATACGGCGCTGTTTTTTAAGAGCATGGGAAACGATAAGCCGACTTGGCTTATGTGGTTCAAAATAGCGCTTGCCTGCGTTCCCGCGGCGATAGTCGGATACTTTTTGGAGGATGCCGTAGACAGTGTCCTGTCAACGCCGTTTGTTATAGCCATGGCGCTCATCGTGTACGGCTTTGCGTTTCTGTGGCTCGAGAATACAAAGCATACGGTAAGTACGGACAGTATCGAAAAGCTCAGCTTTTCAAAGGCGTTTTTCATAGGATGCTTCCAGACGCTCGCGCTGATACCGGGAACATCGCGTTCCGGCTCAACGATACTCGGCGCAACCATTCTCGGAACATCGCGAACGGTCGCGGCGGAATTTTCGTTCTTCCTCGCCATTCCCGTAATGTTCGGAGCGTCTTTTCTCAAGCTTTTGCACGGAGCGGGCGGACTTGCGGCGTTTGAGTGGATGCTCATTTTCGTCGGATTTATCGTCTCGTTTATAGTTTCGGTATTTGCGATAAAGTTCTTTATCGACTACATAAAAAAGCACAGCTTCGTCATATTCGGATGGTATCGTATTCTTTTGGGAATAGTCATACTTTTCGCTACGGGCTTTGCAAAACTAATCTGATAAATAATCACAAAAAGGAAGTGTTCAGATAATGGAAAAGAAATACAAGATAGCGACAAAATGCCTTCACTCGGGCTATCGCGCCGCAAACGGAGCGCCGCAGGTAATGCCGATATGCCAGAGCACGACATACCGCTTTGACAGTACGGAGCATATAGGAGAGCTTTTCAATCTCCCCACCGCGCACATGTATTCGAGATTCTCAAATCCCACCGTGGAATGCGTGGAAAAGAAGATAGCCGACCTTGAGGGCGGCGTCGGCGCAATGTGCACCTCGTCCGGACAGGCGGCATCGCTTATAAGCATACTCAATCTCTGCTCTGCGGGAGACAGCTTCATAGCATCGACGAGCATTTACGGCGGAACGGTCAACCTCTTTGCCGTAACTCTCAAAAAGCTCGGAATAGAGTGCATCTTCGTAAATCCCGACGATTCTGAGGAGGAGATTGGCAAAAAGTTCAAAAAGAACACCAAGGCAGTCTTCGGAGAAACGATAGCAAATCCGACGATAAGCGTTCTCGATATCGAAAAATTTGCAAGAATCGCGCACAGTCACGGAGTGCCGCTCATCGTGGACAATACATTTGCAACTCCCGTGCTCTGCCGCCCGATAGAACACGGCGCCGATATAGTAATGCACTCCACCACAAAGTATATGGACGGCCACGCTTTGCAGGTCGGCGGCGTTATAGTCGATTCCGGCAACTTCGATTATACGGGCGAGCTCTTTTACAATGATTTTGTTAAGCCCGACGAGAGCTACCACGGCGTATCTTATGTAAACGATATCGGCAAGGCTGCATATATCACAAAGGCGCGTATGCAGCTCATGCGTGATTTCGGCGCATATCCCGCGGCAAATTCCGCATTCCTTCTCAATCTCGGACTCGAAACACTTGCGCTCAGAATGGAAAAATACTGCCGTCAGGCGGAAACAGTCGCAAAATATCTCGAGACGACGGGCAAGGTAAAGAGCGTAAACTATCCGGGTGCAAAGGGCTACAAATACGACGAGCTTGCAAAGAAATATCTCCCTCTCGGTGCGTCCGGAGTAATTTCTTTTGAGATAGCCGGCGGCAGAGATGCGGCAATAAGATTTATGGACAGCTTAAAGCTTGCGTCCAATGTCGTTCATGTTGCGGATATTCGCACCTGCGTTCTTCATCCGGCGAGCGAAACGCACAGACAGCTCACCGACGAGCAGCTTCTTGCGGCGGGAATCGACCCGGGTATGATAAGACTCTCCGTCGGACTTGAGGATATAGACGACATAATCGAAGACCTTGACTACGGCTTTTCAAAAGTTTGAAAACGGAGCGCATTATGAAGGGAAATTTCAAAAGCAAAAACAACGACTATCTTTTTGAGTGTATTTTGTCGCTCAAAACCGTCGAGGAATGCTACGATTTTTTTGAGGATATATGCACAAGCTCCGAAATATCGGAGCTCGGCAAGCGTATGAGAGCGGCGAAGATGCTCTATGACGGAAGACAGTATACGGAAATAAATGAGGAAACAGGGCTTTCCACCGCCACCATAAGCAGAGTAAATCACAGCCTGAAGAGCGGAAGCGACGGATATAAAACCGTTCTTTTGAGAACAAGCGGCGTCAAATGAACGAGTATTGCGGACTTGCGGCGTATTACGACGGCTTGAACACCGATTTTCCGTATGCGGAATACGCCCGCTTTATCGAAAAAATGTCAAATATGTACGGAAACGGCGGCAAGAGATTTGCCGACTGCGCCTGCGGAACGGGCAGTCTTACTCTCGAAATGGCTCAAAACGGATATTCCGTCACCGCGTTTGACATATCCGAGGAAGAGCTTTCCGTAGCCGAAAAGAAACTGCGCGATTCCGGCTTGAGCGCGAGGATTCTTCGCGCCGATATGCGCGATTTCCGTGCGGCGGGAACATTTGATGTTGCCGCATCGGTTGCCGACAGCGTGAACTACCTTGTAAAGAGCTCCGATGTCGCGGAATTTCTGTCGTCGGCGTACGACAGTCTCGAAAAAGGCGGAATACTTGTATTCGATGTCAATACCGCCTACCGCTTTGAGAATGTATATTCGGACAACGCCTATGTTCTCGAATCGGAGGAGGCTTTCCTCTCCTGGCAGAACGAATATGAGCCGAAGACGAAAAAATGCAGATTTTATCTGTCACTTTTCGTCTGCGAAAAGAGCGGACTTTATTCAAGATATGACGAAATACACACGGAAAAGCTCCACACCGAAAAAACGCTTTCAAAGCTGATTGCGGAAAGCGGTTTTGAGCTCTGTGCCGTGTTCGGCGGAATAAACGAAGAAGAGCTTTCCGCAAAAAGCGAAAAAGCCTACTATGTTTTGAGGAAGCAAATATGAAAGCCGCCGCACTTATCTGCGAGTTCAATCCGTTTCACAACGGGCACGAATATATAATAAAAAAGATTAAAGAAAAATTCCCAGACCGTGCGCTTATATGCTTTATGAGCGCGGAATATGTTCAAAGGGGAGAGTATGCGGTTCTGCCGGCGCACGACAGGGCTAAAGCCGCCGTATTGTGCGGCGCGGACGCCGTGTTTGCACTTCCCGTATCGTACACTCTTGCTCCGGCACAGAGATATGCGTCATGCGCCGTAAAACTGACGGAATGCTTCGACGGCGCGGATATACTCTGCTTCGGAAGCGAAAGCGGCGATGCGCAAGGGCTTAAGATAACGGCGGAACGCCTTGCGGCTCTTGATTTTAACAAAAACAATTCCGTGCCTTACCCCGTACAAAGGGCGGAGGCGTACTTTGAAAAATACGGCGAAAAGCTCCCCGCACTTCCAAACGATATGCTTGCGCTCGAATATATTGCGGCGCTTGAAAATACGAACATCGGATACGAGCTGTTTTCGAGGACAAGCGCAGAGAATATTCTGTCCGCAACAGAGCTTCGCAAGCTTATGCGCGACGGATGCGATGTAAGCGGATATATGCCGAAAGAGGCATTCTCCGTGCTTTCGCAAGCGGTTGCCGACGGCAGAATGAGAACGCCGGAGCTTGCGGAGAGAAGCCTGCTTTGCGCACTTACGGACGCCGATAAAAGAGAGCCCTGCGCAGATGTTCCGCCCGATATGGCAAAGCGTATTGCGGAATGTGCAAAATCATCCGCAGCGCAGGAGGAATACTTTGCAAAGCTCTCGGTAAAACAGTACACGGCGGCAAGACTGCGCAGAATGACGCTCTGCACGGCACTCGGAATCGGCTCTTGCGAATGGGATACGCTTCCGCCGTATGTAATGCTGCTTGCGGCAGGCAAGAGGGGCAGGGAATACCTTTCGGAAAAGCCGTGCAAAATCCCGATACTGACAAAGCCGGCTTCCGTAAAGGAGCTCGGCGCCGTGGAATATTTTGAAAGAGAGAATATAAGGTCAAGACTTGCGTTTTCAGCGCAGAAAACGATGCCGTCACTTGCGGACGCGTACAGACAGAGTCCGTCCGTCATCGGCTGAAAGGAAAAGCAAAATAATATGTTAAAAATACTGCATTGTGCCGACTTACACATAGATACCGTCTTTTCCGGACTTTCCGCAAAAGCGGCGACAGAATCCCGGAACAGACTTAAAAGCGCATTCTCGAAGACCGTGGAGGCGGCAAGAAATAACGGAGTAAAGCTGTTCTTAATAGCGGGCGACTTTTTTGATTCCGACACCACAAGCTACAATACGCTTTCCGAGCTTGCAAGGGAGATGGCATCACTTCCGGAGTGCAAATTCGTAATCGCGCCCGGCAATCACGACCATTATGTAAAGGGCGGCTCCTACGATTTTGCCAAGTGGCCCTCCAATGTGTATATCTTCCGCTCGGAAAAGCTCGAAAAATTCAGCTTTGACGATATAAACACCGATGTTTACGGCTATGCCTTCTGCGATAAATATATGAAGGAGTGCCCTCTCGAGGATTATGTTCCCGACGACCGCTCGAGAATAAACATCATACTTGCTCACGGCGACACGGAAGATGTTATGTCAAACTACTGCCCGATACGCAAAAAGCTGCTCGAAAGCCTTGACGCGGACTATATCGCGCTCGGACATATCCACAAGGGCAACACCGTGTACGGCGGCGAAAAATACGCATATCCCGGTTGCCTTGCCCCATGCGATTTCGGCGAGACGGGCTATAAAGGCTTCATAATGGGCGAGCTTTCAAAGCATAAGCGCGATATGAAATTCCGCGTACTTTCCGGAAAGCGCTTTGAGATTGAAGCTCTCGATGTCACGGAGCTTTTGACAAAAGAAAAAATTTCCGCGGCAATAGACCAGATATGCTCAAAATACGATACCGAAACCAATCTTCGCATAACACTTACCGGCAGTCTTTGCGCCGATGTCGGAAGCATTACCGCTTCGGACAGAGCAAAGCACAGCGTGGAAAAGCTTGAGATAACAGACAATACGAGCACCGCGGTCGGCTATTCGGAGCTTGAGGACGACCCGACGCTCAAGGGCGTTGTGTTCAGAATGATAAAACCGTATCTCGAAAGCAACGACAAATCCGAGAGGGAAAAGGGAAAGCTTGCGCTGAAGTATGTTTTCTCGGCGCTTTCGGGGCAGAAGGACTTTACATAAAGAAAGGATGCGTCAATGTATATAAAAAATATTCATATTGCGTCCTTCGGCAAGCTCAAAGATAAGGAGCTGAACCTTTCCGAGGGGCTCAATATAATAAAAGGCGATAACGAGAGCGGAAAATCCACGCTTTCAATGTTTATAAGATTTATGTTCTACGGCTTTGCCTCAGGCGCAAAGCAGAACATAACAGACAGCGATAAAAAGCATTATCTCCCGTGGGACGGAAGCCCCGCTTCTGGCAGTATGACCGTTGTAAAAGACGGAGAAGAATTCGTTATAGAGAGAAATAACGCGGGAAAGAGCGACACGGTATCGGTCACGAGAAAGCTCGACGGAGCGGTGATAAAATGTCCCGACGGCGTGGGCGAATACTTTCTCGGCATCCCGTCGGCAACATATTCGGGCAGTGCACAGTCCATGCAGTGCGACGGGCCGAAGACGGGCGGCAGGGAGCTTGCCGAACAGATACAGAACATTTTGTTTTCCGCCGACGAGAATATAAGTGTAAAAAAAGCGTCCGAACTTCTCGGCAAGGAGAGAACGCTCATTGACCATCAGCGCGGCAGAGGCGGAACAATTCCCGAGCTTGAGGACGAAATAGAACAGCTTGAGGCTGAATTTGAGCAGTCAAAAAAGGATAACGCCGAATACATATTCTTCAAAGGCGAATACGAAAAGAACAGCGAAAAGCTCAAGGATTCGAAGGAAAAATACGAAAAGCTCGAAAAAGAATACGATGACCTGAAGCTTTACGAAAAAACCTTCAGACTTGAGGAGCTCGACAAAGCAAGAGCACTTTTCAAAGAAAAACAAGAGCTTTGCAAGGAAAAGCGCTCGGAGCTTCCGGAGGATTACGACGATGAGATGAACGACAGACTCACCGCCGCTCTGGAAAGCTACAGAAGTGCATTCTCCGTCGAAAAAGAGGCAAAGGAGCACGCCGCGTCCGTATCAAAGCAGATTGATATGATGAACGATATACGCGACAAAGAGAGCGTAAACGGCGATATCGCGCAGTATAAAAAGGCAAAAAACGGCTCGAGAATGGGCAAGCTGCTTTCCGTATTATTTGCGGTTGCGGCGGTTATTGTTCTTGTCCTTGCGATTGTATTCCCGAAGTCGAAGTCGTTGCTTTTTGCGGCGGCGGCAGTATTTGCCGTAATTGCACTTGCGATGCTTGTATATTCGCTTTATTCATCAAAGAAATCCGAAAAACTTGCAAAAAGCTACGGCGTGGACAGAGAAGGCTTTTACAAGGCGGCAAAGGCGGCGATAGCGGCAAGGGAGAAATACGACTCACTCCGCTCGGAGCAGTCCGCGGCAATAAAAGCGTTCGAAAGCGCTAAAGCAAAAGCGTCGGAAAGCAGAGCCGCCGTCGGAAAGCTTCTTGTTACGCAGGCGGAGAGCTTCGAGCAGGTGCAGAGCGAAGCCGTAAAACTGCGCGAAAAGATAATGGAATACGCAAAGGTCAAGGGAGAATTCGGCAACTGCGAATACGCATTAAAACAGCTTGAAGCTTCTGTAAACGAGGAGGAGCTTCGCAATATAAGAAACACCGTGCCAAAGCCGACACGACCGGAAAGCGCGGTATCGACGGAGCTCAAGCTTTATCGCTCAAAGGTCGATGTATATACGCAGAAGCTCACGGGCGACAGCGGAAAACTCGGTGCGCTCGAGGCGTCGGCAAAAGACCCGGCACTTCTGTTCTCGGAACTCGAGCAAAAGAAGGCGGAGCTTGCATCGGAGATAAAGCGCAGAGATGCGTTGCTTCTTGCAATATCGGTGCTTGAGGGCGCCGGAGCCGAGCTTAAGGCGGGAGTCAGCCCCAAGATAACGCATAATGCGGAGGAACTGCTTATGCGCTCATCGAAAGGCAGATATTCAAAGCTTGTCGCGGACAAGGATTTTATGATATCGGTTTTGGACGGCGAAAGCGTAAGGAGCATAGAATATCTTTCGAGCGGAACGCAGGATATCGTTTATATCGCATTCAGATACGGGCTTTTGAAGCTTCTTTATAAAGGGGAACCGCCCGTGATGATATTTGACGACGCATTTGCGAGAATAGACGACAAACGGCTTTCGGAGCTTGCATCCGTGCTTTATGCGATATCCGATAATACGCAGACGGTGATACTCACCTGTCATGACCGCGAGCAGAGATTCCTTGCGGACAAAAATGTAAAAATAATAAATATATAATACAGAGGTGAACTGTTATGGAAAAGAAAAAGGTAGGCATCGTAGGATGTACGGGAATGGTCGGACAGCGTTTTGTAACGCTTCTTGCGGAGCATCCTATGTTTGAAATTACTGCTATTGCGGCAAGCGAGAGGTCGGCGGGCAAGACATATCGCGAAGCGGTTGGCGACAGATGGAAGATGAAGCTTCCCATGCCCGAAAAGGTTGCCGAAATGAAGGTAATGGATGCGGCAAAGGTCAAGGAGGTCGCCGCAAAGGTCGATTTCGTGTTCTGCGCCGTAGATATGAAAAAGGACGAGATAAAGGCTTTGGAGGAAGAATACGCAAAGGCTGAATGCCCTGTCGTATCAAATAACTCCGCAAACCGCTGGACGCCCGATGTTCCAATGGTAATACCCGAGATTAACCCCGAGCATTTCGAGATAATCAAGGAGCAGAGAAAGCGCCTCGGCACAAAGAGAGGCTTCATCGCCGTAAAGCCGAACTGCTCGATACAGAGCTATGTTCCGATGATAGCGCCGCTCATGAAATATAAGCCCGTAAAGGTTCTTGCATCGACATATCAGGCAATTTCCGGAGCCGGCAAGAACTTCAAGGATTGGCCCGAGATGATAGACAATGTAATTCCGTACATAGGCGGCGAAGAGGAGAAGAGCGAAAAAGAGCCGCTCAAGGTATTCGGCAAGATAGAGGGCGGAGAAATCAAAGCCTGCGACAGTATGCTTATCACCTCACAGTGCATCAGAGTACCCGTCACCGACGGACACCTTGCGACGGTGTTCATAAGCTTTGAGAATAAGCCGAGCAAGGAAGAAATCTTGGACGCATGGAAGAATTACAAGGGACTGCCTCAGGAGTATAAGCTCCCGTCCGCGCCGGAGCAGTTTATAACATATTTTGATGAAGACAATCACCCGCAGACGGGAATTGACCGCGAATTATACGGCGGAATGGGAATTTCCGCAGGCAGACTCAGAGAGGACACACTCTTTGACTATAAGTTTGTGGGACTTTCGCACAACACGCTCCGCGGAGCGGCAGGCGGAGCCGTACTTTCGGCAGAGCTGTTGTGTAAGCTCGGATATTTCGACTGATATAAGCAAAAATGAAGCTCCCGCAGAGCGTATTAAAGCGACCTGCGGGAGCAAAAATAATATTTGCCGGATTGCAAAAAAAGATATTGACAAGCGCATTTATTCGTGATATACTCTAAAGCGTTGACCGAAAAAGAATAATGGGAATTTGTGTAATGGCAGCACACCGGACTCTGACTCCGTTTGTGGGGGTTCAAATCCCTCATTCCCAGCCAGAAAAAAGCACTTGCAAAAGCAAGTGCTTTTTTCAATGAAGTCGCCCCGTTGGGGCTAATGAAGGAATGAATGCCACATGCAGTTGCGGAGCAACTGCCGCTCATGAAGAAATTAAAATGGGAGAATGAGAGAAAACGGGCGACTTTGCTTCATTCGTGAGCGCAGCAACGACTTCATAGCGGCTTTGTCGCCGCTTCCATGTTTGCAAAGCAAACGCTTCATTCTCCTTCCCCTTGCACCTATGCCAAAAATATGCTATACTACACGCATAAAGAAAAAGCAAAAATTTTTTTCAAAAACAGTAGCCATTTTTCGATTTTGTTCGTATAAAAGATAAAGACATATAAAGGAACGATTTATTATGAAAA
>JAZQOM010000017.1:0-12756 GCA_045627885.1 Eubacteriales bacterium | reverse complement strand
TCATTCAATATCAGCATAGCATTTCAGAAGAATATTGTCAATCAAAATCAAAGCCTTCCCAAAAAAGGAAGGCTTCAGTCTGCTGACAAAGTCAGCAGACTGACAGAGTGCTGAAAACGAAGTGATATTTTTCGTTCTTTTTTTCGTCGGCGTACAAATGTACGACAGAGGAAAAGAACGGAAAAAGGCAATAATGACGGGCTTACAAAGCCCGTCATTCCTCTTTTTTGAACCTGTGTTTAATTTTTACAGTTTACATAAAATCTTTTTTATAAAAATGTACTTATTGCCGGTAGCACGAGTTTGTCAGTGCTCTGACAGCCGAGCTTTTCGGCTGTTTTTTTATTATTGCAAAGAACATTTCTTTGTGTTATTATATAATTATACTTTGGGGAAAAGGTATAATTTTATGAAAATCAAAGTCAAAAGGCTTACACTGTCGGATGTAAACAAAATTGAGCCTCCGAAGCATAAAGCGCCGAAAAAGACCGATTTTTTCTTCCGCACATTGCTTAAAATCGTCTCATCGGGCGACTTAAAAGCGACGGACTTCACTTACGAGACAGACGGTGAGCTTCCGCAAAAGCCGTGCCTTGTATTTATGAATCACTCAAGCTTCATCGACCTTGAAATAGCGGTATCGGTGTTTTATCATCGACCGCTTTCGATAGTCTGCACATCGGACGGATTTGTCGGCAAGGAATGGCTTATGCGCCGCTTGGGATGTATCCCGACGCGCAAATTCACCACCGATGTATCGCTCATATCCGACATATCTTATGCGCTCAAAAAGAATAAGAACGATGTTCTCATGTATCCGGAGGCAAGCTACAGCTTTGACGGAACGGCAACCGCTCTGCCGAGAAGAATGGGCATACTCATAAAAAAGCTCGGCGTTCCCGTCATAATGATAAAGACGGAGGGCGCATTCCTGCGTGACCCGCTCTATAATCTTCTTCAAAAAAGAAGCACAAAGGTCAGCGCAAAAATATACACTCTCTTTACCGAAGAAAGCATAAAAACGCTTTCGGTTTCAGAGCTTGACCGAGCGCTTGACGAAGCGTTCACATTCGATAACTTCCGCACACAGAGAGAAAAGCATATAAAGATAGACGAGCCCTTCAGAGCCGACGGACTTGAGAGAATTCTGTATAAATGCCCCGTCTGCGGCGCAGAGGGAAAAACGGAGGGCAAAGGCACGGAGCTGTTTTGCCTCTCGTGCGGCGCAAAGTGGGAGCTTGACGAATACGGAAGGCTTTCGGGCGAAAAATTCGACCACATTCCCGATTGGTATGCGTGGGAGCGCGAGGAGGTCAAAAACGAGCTTGTTTCCGGAACATACCGCCTTGACACGGATGTAAAAGTGCTTGTTATGGCGGATTACAAAGCCGTTTACGATATAGGAGA
Source organism: Eubacteriales bacterium (assembly GCA_045627885.1). GTDB lineage: Bacteria > Bacillota > Clostridia > Oscillospirales > CAG-272 > CALCTE01. The sequence goes on along the minus strand of JAZQOM010000017.1, from coordinate 11,349 downwards.
GGGAAGACTTGTTCACACGGCGGACGGCTTTACTCTCACGGGATGCGGAGGACTGCTCAACATAACGCAGAAGCCGACGGACAGCTACGGACTTTACGCAGATTATTTCTGGTATGAGCTCGGCGATGTAATATGTATATCCGGCGGCGAAAAGCTTTACTATTGCCTTACCGAAAACGGCGTTCCCGTCGCAAAGGCAAGACTTGCCGCCGAGGAGCTTTACAAGCTCAAAAAGGCGGAAAAGAAAAAATAATGTAAAAGGAGGCGGCAGGCGTGATAATTCCCGTTAAGACCGAGCTCGGCGCTTATGATGTCGTAATAGAAAAGAACTGCACGGAGCAGGCGGACAGGTATCTTTCTCTTTCGAGAAAGGTTCTGATAGTCACCGATGACGGTGTTCCCGCGGACTACGCCCGCCGTATCGCTTCATTTTGCAAATATCCGAAGATAGTTACGGTAAACCGCGGAGAGGATTCAAAAAGCATCAAAAATTACGAGATGCTTTTGTCGTATATGCTCGAAAACGGATTTACCCGCTCCGACGCGGTGATTGCCGTCGGCGGCGGAATGGTCGGTGACCTCTCGGGCTTTGTCGCCGCAAGCTATATGCGCGGCATTGATTTTTACAATGTTCCGACTACCGTGCTTGCCCAGGTCGATGCTTCGGTCGGCGGCAAAACGGCGTTGAACTTACTCGGAATAAAAAATATCGTCGGCGCATTTTATCAGCCGAAAAAAGTGCTTATCGACACGGAGCTTCTCAAAACTCTCGATAAAAGGCAGCTCTCAAACGGACTTGCCGAGGCGCTCAAAATGGCGATATGCTTTGACGAAAAACTGTTTTCGCTCTTTGAAAGCGTGAATGTTTTTTCCAAGCTCGACGAAGTAATCGAGCGCTCCGTTATGATAAAGAAAAGCGTAGTCGAGCGCGACGAAAGAGAGAGCGGTATAAGGAGAGCTCTCAATTTCGGTCATACGATAGGACACGGAATAGAGAGCACCACGGAGCTGTATCACGGAGAATGCGTCGCACTCGGAATGCTTCCGATGTGCTCGGACAAAGTGAGAGCACGCCTTGTGCCGGTGCTTGAAAAGCTTGCGCTTCCGACGGAATGCGACTTCGATTCAAAGCGCGTGTACGAAGCCGCCGTCTGCGACAAAAAAGCATCGTCAGACGGAGTTTTCGCAGTCACGGCGGAAGAAATCGGAGCATATAAAATCACAAAAATCAGCTTTGAAGAGCTTTTTGAACTCATAAATAATTTCGGGAGTGACAGACGATGAAAAACAGCTTCGGAAACAGAATAACGCTGACTCTGTTCGGTGAAAGCCACGGGGAAGAGCTCGGCATCGTGATAGACGGACTTGCCCCCGGAATCGAAATCAGCGAAGAATATATCGCATCAAAGCTTGCACTTCGCCGCCCTTGCACGAGCATATCCACCGCACGCGTCGAAAATGATGATTTTCGCATAGTGTCGGGCGTATTTGAAAAAATGACGACGGGAGCACCGCTTTGCATAATAATTCCCAACAAAGACATCCGTAGCAAGGATTACGAGAAGATTCGTTTTCTTGCCCGTCCCGGACACGCCGATTATTCGGCATACGCAAAATATCACGGCTTTGAGGACTACCGCGGCGGCGGACATTTCAGCGGAAGACTTACCGCTCCGATAGTAGCCGCCGGAGCGATATTCGAGTATGCGCTCGAAAAAAAGGGAATATATATCGGCACGCATATAAAAAGACTTGCCCGGATTGACGACGCAAGCCTCTGCGACGATATTCCGGCGCTTATCGAGCTTTCAAAAAAGACTTTCCCGACCGTATCGGACGATGCGGCACAAAAGATGCTTGCGGCAGCTGAAGAAGCCGCAAAAGACGGTGACAGTGTCGGCGGAATACTTGAAACATCTGTCGTCGGAATGCCTGCCGGAGTGGGTGAGCCGTGGTTTGACAGCGTGGAGAGTATGCTTTCTCACGCCCTTTTCTCGATACCTGCGGTAAAAGGGGTTGAGTTCGGCGCAGGCTTTGCGATAGCGGATAAAAGAGGCAGTAAGGCAAACGATGCCTTTTTCGTAAAAGACGGAAAGATTGTCACCGACGGCAACTCAAACGGCGGAATAAACGGCGGCATTACAAACGGAATGCCGATACGCTTTTGCGTTGCGATAAAACCGACGCCGTCTATAAAAAAGGAGCAGAACACCGTCAATTTCAAACAATGCGAAAACGCCGTCATAAGCGTTGGCGGCAGACATGACGCCGCAATAGTTCACAGAGCGAGAGCGGTTGTCGACGCGGTCACCGCCCATGTTTTGTGTGACCTCCTTTCCGAGCGCTTCGGAACGGACTTTTTAGGCAAAACGGTATGAAATACGGTTGCATAGGCGAAAAACTTGCCCACAGCTTTTCGGGCACAATTCACCGCATGATAGCGGACTATCCGTACGAGCTATGCGAGCTTTCGCGTGACGAGCTCGGCGCATTTATGCAAAAGAGAGATTTTCTTGCGCTCAATGTGACTATTCCGTATAAGGAGAGTGTAATCCCGTATCTTGACGGTATTTCCGAAGCCGCGAAAGAAGTCGTCGCCGTCAACACCGTGGTAAACAGAGACGGCGAGCTTTTCGGCTATAATACCGATGTTGTCGGACTCACAAGACTTATAAAAAAGTCGGGGATTCAAATATGCGGCAAGACTGTTCTCATTCTCGGTACGGGCGGCACATCAAGGACGGCGTACGCAGTCGCAAAAGAGCTCGGCGCAAAGAATATTTACAAGGCGGGCAGAAGCGCAAAGGATGGCGCAATAAGCTATGATGCGGCATATTCGATGGCGGATACCGTCGATGTCATAATAAACACGACGCCATGCGGAATGTACCCGAATATTCAGAATAAAGCCATTGACCTTGCCCCGTTTTCCGGGCTGTCCGGAGTGATAGATGTTGTGTATAATCCGCTTAAAACCGAGCTTTTGTTGCAGGCGGAGAAGCTGAATATTCCATGCGCGGGCGGACTTTATATGCTTGTGAGCCAAGCAGTCGCGGCATCGGAGATATTCACCGAATCGCATTATAAAGAAAATCTTGCGGACGATATTTACGCGGAAATTCTTAAAGAAAAGCGGAATATTGTCTTAATCGGAATGCCCTCGTCGGGAAAAAGCACGGTCGGCAGAATTCTTGCAAAAAAGCTCTCAAAAAGCTTTTATGATACTGATGACGAAACAGAAAAAATGACGGGCAAATCCCCAAAAGAGCTTATAGAAGCATACGGGGAGCCGCAGTTTCGTAAAGCGGAGTCGGAGGCGATTCTGTCGCTTTGCACGAAAACGGGAGCGGTAATAGCAACCGGCGGCGGAGCGGTTTGCACAGAGGAAAATATAAAGAATCTGAAAAGAAACGGAATTATCGTATTTCTCGATATGAAAGAAAAAGACCTTGCGGCAAGCAAAGACCGCCCGCTTTCCGACAGTGCGGAAAAGCTCGCGGCTCTTTACAAAGAGCGCCTGCCCGAATATATCGCGGCGGCGGATATAAGAACGGACGCATCGCGCGATGCGGAACTTACGGCTGAAAGGGTGATAAAAGCGTTATGAAAATACTTGTCATAAACGGCCCCAATATCAATATGCTCGGCATAAGAGAGCCCAAGCTGTACGGAAGCGAAAGCTATTCGGAGCTTTGCCGCAGAATAAAACTCTGTGCGCAAAAGCACGGCGTCGATGTCGAGATATATCAGTCAAATCACGAGGGCGAGCTTGTAGATAAGATTCAATCGGCATACGGAAATACCGACGGCATCGTAATAAATCCGGCGGCATACACTCATACGAGCATCGCCATTCCCGATGCGCTCAAAGCGGTTGCGATTCCCGCCGTGGAGGTGCATATCACCGATGTATCGAAGCGCGAGGAATTCCGCAGAATAAGCTATGTCCGCGCCGCCTGTGAAAAGACGATTTCGGGGCACGGAATAAGCGGATATGACGAGGCGATTGAGTATCTCATCGAAAAGCACGGATGACGGTTACGATTAAGCCGTCAACGGCGCGCGGAACGCTAAAAGCGCCGCCGTCAAAGAGTATGGCGCACCGACTTTTGCTCTGTGCCGCTCTTGCAAAAGGCACAAGCACGATATCGAATATCGCGTATTCCGACGATATTCTTGCAACGCTCGACTGCATAAGGGCGCTCGGTGCGGAATGCAAGCTCTGCGGCGACACCGTGACCGTGACGGGCACGGATATAACAAAGCTTTCGGGCAAAATAACTCTGCCGTGCAGAGAGAGCGCAAGCACGCTCCGATTCCTTATTCCCGTATGTGCAAAATCTTCGGCGGTATGCAGATTTACGGGGAGCGAAAGACTTTTTTCGCGTCCGCTTTCGGTGTACGAAGAAATATTCGCAAGTTGCGGAATATCATATAAAAAGGGCAAAGACTATCTCGAAATAAGCGGAAAGCTCCCGTGCGGAGAGTATAATATCCGCGGCGATGTAAGCAGTCAGTTTGCTTCGGGAATGATTACAGCCGCCGTGCTTTCGGGCGAAAAGACCGCAATTCGCGTAGCGCCGCCGTTTGAGAGCAAGTCCTATGTATATATGACCTTGTCCGCGCTTTCAAAGTTCGGAGTTTCCGTACAGAACGATGACGAAAATACATTTATCGTAGAAAATCAGATATTATACCCTGCCGCACTGTCGACGGAGGGTGACTACTCAAACGCGGCATTTGCGGAAGCGCTTTCGCTTCTCGGAGGCGAAGTCACCGTCACGGGACTTGACGAAAGCTCTGCAGACGGCAATAAAGTTTACAGAGAGCATTTCAAGGCGATAGAAAGCGGCTTTGCGCGGATAGACCTATCCGATTGCCCCGACCTTGCGCCGATACTGATTTCTTTGGCGGCGTATTTTCACGGAGCGCATTTCACGGGAACACGCAGACTGCGCTTCAAGGAATCCGACAGGGCAGAGGCAATGGCACAAGAGCTTGCAAAGCTCGGCGCAAAGGTGAGCGTGGGAGAAAACGAAATAACCGTGCAAAGCTCAAAGCTTTGTACGCAGTCCGAGGCGCTTTGCGGACATAACGACCACAGAATAGTTATGGCTCTTGCCGTGCTTTTGACAAAGTTCGGCGGCAGTATCGACGGAGCGGAAGCGGTAAAAAAGAGCTACCCGCAGTTTTTTGAGGAGCTGCGCGCGCTCGGCATAGAAATATCGACGGGAGATGATGGCGAATGACGGAGCTTGAGAGGGCAAGAGAGACAATAAACGAAATAGACCGCAAAATGGCGGAGCTCTTTTCGCAGAGAATGGACGCCGTCAAGCTTATAGCGAAGTATAAGGCGGAAAACGGAATGCCGATATACGACAAAAGCAGGGAAGACGAGATAATATCAAAAAATCTTTCCTATGTTCGGGACGAATACGGAGAGTACTATAAAAAGTTCGTCAAGAGTAATACGGAAATATCGAAAGAGCTTCAGCAAAAGCTAATAGGTAAGGCGGAAAAATGAAAGATAAGAAGAAAATCATGGCCCCGATAGTCGTCACGGTTATAATCGCGCTGTATTATATCGTGTACTTCGGATTTATCATCTCGATTTTGAAAGGCGTGTGGAAATACGCGCTCGGCATAATACCGCTTGTATTCGTCGCGGTGCTTATAAAAGTTTGCGTAGAAAGAATAAGAGAAATAAAAGGAGGTGAAGAGGATGATATTGGTAAATACTGATTACATCACAGGCAAAGAACTCGAGACACTTTCGATTGTAAAGGGAAGCACCATTCAGTCAAAGCATATCGGCAAGGACATCACACAGGCGTTCAAAACGCTTGTGGGCGGCGAGCTTTCGGCGTACAACGAGATGATGAACGAGGCAAGAGCCATAGCGACAAAGAGAATGGTAGCGGAGGCAGAGGCGCTCGGAGCGGATGCGATAGTCAATATCCGCTACGCATCGTCCGCGGTAATGCAGGGTGCGGCGGAGGTCATAGCCTACGGCACGGCGGTAAAGTTTATCGAAAAGTAACCATAAGACAAAGAAAAAAGCGACGAGTTTCAAAAGAAACTTGCCGCTTTTTTGGTAAGGTAATTGTTATGATTGTTAATTGCCGATATCCGAATGTCCCTGCTCAAATTCCCATTGAAGTCCGTATTTATCGATAAAATAAAAATATCTGACCTTGCCGAGAATAGCAGCGGCGCTTTCGTTTCTTTCATCAGTTTCGCCCGGCTTCTGTCCGGGGAAAAGGACTTCTTGAGGTTTAGTATCGCTGATTGTATAAACCTTGTAAGAATCTGTTTGATTTATAAGCTTTGTATCCGGCATTACTTTGATATGTTCAAACGCTTCGTCAATATTTGTGATTTTTAGAGCCACATGTCTTGCGCCGCTGACATCGTTGGCTGCAAAAACAATCGGTTTTTTTCTGCCTACCGGATAATGGTATTGCATAAGTTCGAGTGTAAGACTTGCGCCCGGAACATTGACAAATGCTATTGAAACATCTCCGTCTTTAGCTTCATCGACAAAACCGCCTGCTTTGAAAAATCCCTCATTTTTCCAATGGGGAATACAATGGTCAAGTTCTGTACCAAGCAATTTTTCATAATACTTTACAGCTTCTTCCATATCGTCTACAAAAATGCAAACATGAGAAAGGCCGATAAATTTCGGCATAGCCGGTTTAATTGACATAACATAAACTCCTGATTTAATGATGTATTCAATATATCATATTGCCGAAATAAAATCAGTACTTTGCATAAAAATTCAGATAGGGAGAAATGATAACGCCGTCGTCATCTCGATTACATCATACGGAAAGGTTTTTAGATATATTCGGTATAAAAAGATAAAATGTGCGGTAGAGATTGTATTATCTCTACCGGCTCGTTATGGTCGGAGTGTTCATAACGGACTTGATGGAAACAAAATAAAATCAATGGTTTCGGTGCCGAACAATCATATTCATAAATTCAAAACGCACATTTTTATAAATTCCTCTTTTGCGATACAATGTACTTGCAAAGGAGGAATTTTGCTATGAAAGTAAAAGATGTTGAACACAAAGTAAAACTTGATGATTTTGAACACCGGGTTTTGATTGCCTGCGTGAATACCGCAAGAACGATGTTCACCGAGCAAGGCAAACCGACCGAATATGTGGATGAATTGCTCATTAAAATCATCAACGCACCGTCAAAGAAAGTGAGCGTGAAAGTATGAAAGACGAATATATCACAAGTATCGGAGTATGGGGACAACGACACTATAACTACTTGAAAAGAAAATCGCCGACTGTTATAAATACCATGCGGATGGAAGGTACGCTGGAACAGTATCTCTTTGATATAGACCGAGATGCCGAAGAAATGTTTTCTCAGTTGGTAAAGCAGTTTTCCGAGCGTGACGGAATCACAGAAGCACTTAAAGCCACCGACCAAATGGAATGGGTGCGGCGGATGAACGCCATCCGGGCGCAAGCAACGGAAATTGTAAACAACGAACCAATCTGTAACTGACGAAAGGTAATATCAGCGACGGATATACCGGGGAAATACTGACATTCTTAAAAGCAAACGGATATTTTAAGTACGAAGGCTCAAATAAAGAAGATCTTTGGGCAATAATAAAATGTAGATACTAATGGGAAACCGGCATTGAAAAATCAACGCCGGTTTCCTTTTTGGAATATCACAATACTATTCTGTGAATGTTACTCATACCGATAAAATCATTTGGGTGTAGATCTTCGGTGGGCTTTTACTTTTGTCCCGTCTTTTTTCTTGTATGAATCAACAGGTACAATCTTCTTGTTTGGTTTTCCTTTTGTGCTTGATTTTGTTTGCGCCATAAACGCTCACTCCTTTTTACGGCCAATCAATTTTATAATCTTCACCTTTACAGGTGACAAACAGTCGTTTTCTTATCTTTATCAGAGCTTTTATCAATTCGTATTTTTTCAAACATAAAATAGCATATTCAGAACATGATGGAACGCATAAACATTTTCGCCGTGTTTCTTCTTTGGCATAATGCTGATAACATTCAACAGCTTTTATTCCCAAAAACCTCAAATAGAAATCAGAAAAAAGAATACTCATTAAACATGACACTATAATTTTTATCCACAACTTTTGACAAATAGAACACCCCAAAAAACAAATAATAGCGACACAAACGAAATATACGATTCCATATATTATCAAATGAACTTTATTTGTGTTAGGTTTGGATAGCACACGTTCGTTTTGATAATGGAGCAATTTGCGTTGTTGATTATGATACTCTATTAGGCTTTTAAAAGTTTTTGGATCCATTTTTAATATTAACTCCAATCAGGTTTTTGATGTAAAAACCTGATTGGAGGAGAAATAATTATTTTCCGGGTTGTGCTTTCGCAGCATCGCCAGCAGCACATCCACCCGCCTGCTTAAACTCAGGCATTACATATGTACTATCGTATTTTTGAATTCTTTCTGCGAGTTCATCAAACCATAATTTTTTGCCTTTATCCTTATAGTTACGATATCCGGAAAGAGCATGTCGATCATCAATTCTTTCTTTCCAAATTCTTACGGCAATATCAGTATAAGGCTTTTTTTCACCGAAAATGGAAAGAATATCATCGCCTAAAGTTTCAAGAATTTTGTCTCCATCACGTTTGACTTGAGTAACATCAGAATAAGGAAGCACCATCTGACCATTTACCTCCACATTCAGAATCGCTCTTACCATCGAATGCTTTAAGGGCAACCAGCTATCAACAATCGTTTCAGCCAAATCTGCCTTTTCTTGCTCATCAGACATACCTTTTACAAGTTTCAAAGTTGGAATCAGTGAATTGCAAAGTTTTGAATAACGATCGGCTATTTCTTTATTAACGCAATCCATCAAAGAATAATACGCATAATACCATTTAGCTTCCGGATTATCAGGCATGTCAGTATATGCCATTTCGTAATACTTCTTTGCGTCTTCTGTGTTTTCCTCCTCTCTTGCAGCTTTTGCGAGTTTCAAGTACTTGTTCTCTTCGCTCATTGCCATTTACCTCCATTTTATTTTTTACGTTCCTTTCGGATACGTTTGAGCTAAAATGTTATCGCTTATATGTAACTCCATCAGACCACTTTACATATGTGATTTCATGGATGATAACCAAATTATCGATTCCGTCATTATATAATTCGGTAAATAAGGTTCCGTATGAAGAAGACGATTGATATTCAGATAAGTAAGTTTCTTTAATCGTGCTTTCTTTCGACTTTAAATTTAAGGTGACATCTCCGTATAGTGAACCATATTCCGATGTCATTGTGCCTATGGATTTGCCGTTTTTATCTGTAAAGAATGTCGTTACATTTAGATAATCTATAGTATTTCCAGTGTTATTATTAATTTTGAAATCCATATACACATAGTAATATCTGCTATCGTGTTTAGATGTAGAATCTATCATTTCTATCTTGATATTATTGATAGAATGAGTTGCTTTTTTAGATATGATAATACATGCAATAAAGAGGGTGATAATCACAAAAATGATGAGTACTATTGTTTTTCTCTTGCGCTTTTTCTTATTTTCGTTATTTTGCAATTTTTTTCGTGCTTCATTTACTAATAATGTATGGGATTCAATTTCCTTTTCTAATGTTTCATGTTTTTTTGTGCATTCTTGAATCTTGCTTTCTGAATCTTTATATTCACCAATACTATCAAACAATTGTATCGATTGCTCAACAAAAGCAAGGCTGTCTTCTTCCATTAATTTGCATGCTTTTACATATATACCTTCTTTATGAAGCATATCTGCAGTGGTTTCGCACTGAATCTTTAAGGCTGATGAATCTTTATATTCGGCGATTCTATCAAATAAAACAGAAGCATTACGAAATTCTTTTTCGGTTTTTGCTACCACTTGAATATTGCAAGCATTAGTATAAATCGTTTCAAAAGTCTCTTTTTTTAACGCTTCTTTGCAAAGGTTTATCTTTTCACTCGAGTCGCGATAATCAATCACGACAGAAAACATTTTAATTGCATTCTCGTATTTTCCAGCAGCCATTGCATTAATAGCCGATTTATAAACATTATCAATTGCTGATGCCGATGGAGCAATCGGGTTTTCTACAGTTCTTGCTATATTTTCGACCGATTGAATCGTTCCACAATACAAACATTCATAAGTTCCATCTTGATTTTTAACTAACTCGCCACCACACATTTGGCATTTATACAAAGCCATATTTATACCCTCATTTTAAAAGCTTTGTTTTACTATTTCTTTCGGTAAGAAGTGCATCTATCTCACCGATTAAAACCATTTTTGAATTAGAACTTTTCAGTTCGGTAATTTTCTCTGCTATTTTTTCTTCAATGGGTTTCAGCTTTTCATTACTCATCGGATCGCTGAACTGTACCTTTTCAGCCAAATTTTCAAGCGATTTTTTTGTTTCCGTATCCGTTTCGGCATTGGCAAGTAATTCAACATCACACTGAATCAAACGGATAAAATCGACTTTTGCTTTCACTTTTTCTTCAACATGGTTTATTTCATTTCTTGCCGCTTGCGATGAAATCATTAGTATAGAGAATATACCGAGAATCAAAACGGATACAATTACCGAAACGAAACTCTGTACTTTGACAAAACGGAATAAAACTGTCGAAAGCGATTGAACAATCAGATATGCAGTTCCTATGTAAACGATTGGCAATCCCAAAAACTTTGATTTTAACGGCTCACCGTTTTTGAACCCGGTATTCCAAATGAGTATTTGTGCCGCAAATGCAAGTGCCGTAAATCCGTATGAAATCCAAAACGCCATTGTTTTTTCGGACGGAATAACCAGCAATACCGTTGTAAGAGCAGTAAAAGCGATCAGGAGAATAATAAGACCTCTTGTTTTATTCTTCATCATTATTCACCCCGCTTTGTGCCGCATTTAGGGCAGAACTTTCCGGGTTTTATGAATTTGAACCCGCATTTTGAACATGTGTCCGGTGAAGACTGCGGAGCACCACAGTTATCACAAAATGCCGCACCGGGCGTTAATTCCGCTCCGCATTGATCACAATACTTTGTGACTTGTCCCGGAGACTCGGCATTCATTCCGGCAAATGCACCGCCGACTGCATTATTGATCGCACCGCCGACTGTACTGCCGACTCCCGCCATCATACCAAGTCCGATCCCCATTCCTGCGAGATTTCCGGCACTGCCTTCGTTTTTGGCGGCACCTTCGGCAACATCAAAGCCACGCTCTTGTGCATAGGTATAACCCTCTTGCTGTCGCTTTGTTGCTTGTGCTTTGGAATCAATAACTGTTTTTTGC
>JAZQOM010000016.1:0-4508 GCA_045627885.1 Eubacteriales bacterium | reverse complement strand
TACCACGCCGCATGATAAGATTCGCATAGCTTTGTCATCACGCCCACCCTGCGCTCGGACTTACAGACAAGTAAGCCTCTCGCTTGTGTGGGCGTTCTTTCGCGCTCTGCGGTGTTCTGATACGCCTTGATTTCCCGTTATCGGTTTTACCACCAATTAATTTCAACATCGTAGGGCGACTGTCAGTCGCCCGCTTTTTTATCATTTACGCCGCGGCAAATCGGGTGGCATAACCGCAATTCACGGCTTGCAGTTTCATTTTTCCGCCGATTGCTTTTGCGGATTATCCGCGCACACTCCGCCGCAGAGTGTCGACTGCATACAAAGCTCATTCTTTTTATCCGCGTCTGCGGCTCGCACGACAACCACATCGTCGCCGAGCTTTTCGCAGAATTTTGACGCAAGCTCAAAACGGTTTTGTTCAAAATCCGTAGAAATCATCTCCTTTATGACATAATTTTTGCCGCAAAGAATTTACATTATACAAATTTTATGATATATTAACAATGTATAACTATATGACAAGAGGGCAATATGGAGCTTTGCGCTTACATTTACACACTCGGCTGCCGCGTCAACACCTGCGAAAGCCTTTCGCTTGCGGATATGCTCAAGGCACGCGGCTATACAATACTGCCGAAAAATTCAAATAAAACGCCGGACGCGGTAGTGGTCAACACCTGCGCCGTCACCTCGGAGAGCGCGCGCAAATCGCGGCAGGCGGTCAGACGCTTTCGCCAGCGCTTTCCCGATGCGATAATCGCGGCGGCGGGCTGCGCCGTGCAGACAGACGGCGAAATACCCGAAGCCGATATAATCTGCGGCACCGCCGAGAAGCAGAAGCTTGCGGATATCATCGCATCGCTCGGAAAAGCTCGCCCCGAAAATCAGATAAAGAGCATAACGGACATAGATTCATACCGCATATGTGACTCGGCGGTCTACTCCACGCCGTACAAGAGCCGTTGCCACATAAAAATAGAAGACGGTTGCGACAGCAGATGCGCATACTGCATAATCCCGTCGCTTCGCGGCAGAGTCAGGAGCAAAGCACCCGACGAACTGCTTTGCGAGATAAACGAAAGAATATCCGAGGGCGCCAAGGAGATAGTGTTAACGGGCATAGAGACGGGCGCATACGGAAAAGACTTAAAGAACACATCGCTTATAGATATTCTTGAAGCGGCGGACAAGATAAGCGGACTTTATCTTATGCGGCTCGGCTCAATGGACCCTGCCTGCTTTACCGACGAATTTATCGCCCGAGTTGCAAAGCTCGAGCATTTTGAAAAGCACATACACCTTTCCGTCCAGAGCGGTTGCTCGAAAACGCTTGCGGCGATGAAGAGAAAATACAACGCCGAATATCTCGAAAACAGAATAGAAAAGCTGTATTCGTCCATTGACGGACTTATGCTCACGGCGGATATGATTACGGGATTCCCCGGCGAAACGGACGAGGATTTCCGCACAACCGCGGAATTTGCGAAAAAAGCGAAATTTCTGCACATGCACATTTTCCCCTACTCCGAGAGAGAGGGAACCGTTGCCGCGACGATGAGCGGAAGCGTTCCCGTTTCGGTGCGCAAGGAGCGCGCCGCAGAGCTCGAACGCATAAACGCGGAATGCAAGCACTTTCGCTTGCAAAGTGCGGTCGGAAAGCTCGAGACGGTGCATTTCGAGACAAAAAAGGGAGAGCTCAACACAGGCTATACAAAGTCATATATGCCCGTGCGCGTTCGACTTTCCGATGACTTGAAGGGCAGGGTATGCAAAGTCCGCATCGACGGAGTTGACGAGCAAAACAAAGTGCTTTGCGCGACATATATCGGAGATGAAAAATGATAAAAAAGAATGATATAATAAGGCTTGATATATCGGCGGTGACAAACGAGGGCTTCGGCGTCGGCAGATATTCCGACGCGGAGCTTCGGAACTTTGTCGTCTATGTTCCGTACACCGCCGTCGGCGACACGATAGACTGCCGAGTGGTAAAAAAGCTTTCCTCATACGCATTCGGAAAAATCGAGAGCATAATAATTCCGTCGCCGCAGAGAATATCCGATGCGGACTGCGCGGCTTTCGGCAAATGCGGCGGCTGTGTTTACAGACATATAAGCTACGAAGCGGAGCTTTTTTATAAAAAGCAGGCGGTCGAATACGCCTATCGCACGGCATTTTCAAACACTCTGCCGATGCCGGAGATACTCGATACCGAAAGCTCGCCCGAGGTGACGGGCTATCGCAATAAGGTCGAATATCCCGTCGCGGACGGGAAATGCGCATTTTATGCGCCCAAAAGCCACAGAGCCGTTCAGGTCGAAAACTGCCCGCTTCAGCATAAGTCGTTTGCCCCCGTCGTAAAGTCGTTCGAGGAATACATAAAAGAAAGTAAAGCAAGCTGCTATGACGAAAACACGGGCAAAGGGCAGATAAGGCATCTTTTTCTGCGCGCAAACAAGGACGGAAGCAATATATGCGCCTGCGTTGTGGCGACGGACGCGAATATTCCGAAAAAGGAATTGCTTGTAAGCAAACTCTCTGGCGCAAGCGGAGTCGTGTCCGTTTATCTTAACGAAAATCCGGAGCGCACGAATGTCATTCTCGGCAAGAAATTCACGCTTCTTTTCGGAGAAAAATATATAGAAGACGAGCTTTGCGGAATAAAAATGCAGATTTCGCCGCAGTCGTTCTATCAGGTAAACCGAGCGCAGGCGGAGCGGTTGTACGGCTATGCGCTGACGCTTGCGGACGGCGCGGAGAATCTTCTGGATTTGTATTGCGGCATCGGCGGCATAGCGCTTGCCGCGGCAAAGAAGGCAAAGCGCGTAGTCGGCGTTGAGATAGTACCCGAGGCGATAGCCGACGCAAAGCGCATCGCGGCGGCAAACGGAATAGAAAACGCTGAGTTTTACACATCGGACGCAAACAAACTTTTTGAGGTGCTTCGGACGGCAAATTTTACACCGGATACGGTAATGGTAGATCCGCCGCGCAAGGGACTTGACGAGGCGACCGTGAATGCGCTCTGCGCCATTTTGCCGAAAAGAATCGTGTATATAAGCTGTAATCCCGCAACACAGGCTAAAAATGTCCGCGATATAGCGGAGAAGACGAACGGAGCATACACACTTTCCGCCGTTGCCCCGTTTGATATGTTCCCCCGCACCGCCCATGTTGAGACGGTGGTATTGATGTCATTGGTTGAGCATGGAATATAAAAAATAAAGGAAGGATAGATTTAAATGTGTTTTTTTAAAAAAAAGCCACAAAAACAAAATGCGAATGTTCCTATGGCGAATAAACAATCAGGCGAAATTTGCTGCTCTGATAAATTGGCAAGAGCTTATAAGCTGCATGGGATCAATATGGATACAGTATCCGTAAATGATCCTGATCCGGAATATTTGTATTCGAATGATAGATACACTGAAATTTCTTGGGAAAATGTATATTTAATAAAAGAAGTTGCCCCTTCTGACGATTGGGAAATTGCCAAAGTTGGAATTCATGTCAGGACCGGAAAATTTTATCGAGTCGAAAGCAGGCAGAAGAGTTACGGGGCATTTCTCGGAGGAGAAGATACCTGGACCAATCTTTCACAGTCCGATTTTTGTACTATTACAGGTCGTGACGATATTAATGCGGATAATGCGCTAAGTTTTGTACCGGATGAACTGAAAGGTATTCCTGCTACGAAGATAACTGAACAGGTATGCAGTTTTCGCGGTATCAACGATAAAAAGCGAAAAACATACAACATTGCTTATCTTTCCGTAACAATCGAACGCAGGTTTGGTACAGATATAATGAATTTGGTAAGGTACAAAGATGGCTATCGAGCTATTCATAAATACGAAAGCCATGATTTTCCGGATAAAAAGGCCAGCCGTCATTTGTCGGAAACAGAAGTAAGCTATGTAATAGATGCTTTGCCGATGAAAAAGCCAGATAACTGTAGTAGATATGGGACAGCGAATATTTCAATTTACGGCGGCGAACATGTCGATGCATTTTGTATTTTGGATGATGGCGAGTACTTTTATTTCGGAAGTGAGGAATATGCGTTGACCATATATGACAGACTGTATTCTGCCGTCAAATACAAACTGATATTTAATGATTCCTCTCAGTCTTAGACGACAAAAAACAAGCGGTTGTCAATATTAGGCAGTATAATATTTAACATGGAAAAGCTTTGAAAGACCTGTTCCCGCGAACACACAAGGTTTAGGCGCCGAAATAGATGTCGCCCATTTTGGCGGTAGATATGTTTCCGCGGACAGACACAAAAACCTGACATCAATTCTACTCAATCAACCCATGTTGAGACGGTAGTCCTCTTGTCTCGAGCCTAGGTTGAGGCGATAGGACTATTGCCAGAGCGACAAATTAGAATTTGTGGAGGAAATCGTATGACATATTGTGGTATGGATTGCTGCAAAGATTGCAGCAAAGCAGCGCAGTGCGGTGGGTGCGAAAAGTGTAATGGTCATCCATTTGGAGGA